>CALUYC010000023.1 GCA_944324895.1 Candidatus Gastranaerophilales bacterium | reverse complement strand
GTTTCCCAGCTGTCTTGTAATGATTCCGCCAGCTTTTCACCTTCTTGAGCGTATAGTTCAAAGCTTACAGTTCCGTCGCTTCTTTGTATTTCTACTCCATCGCTTATAAAGTTGAAATTACCGATTTCATCGGCATGTTTATTATATTGTCTTTCCGCTTCTTGCATTTGTGCGTTAATTTCGTCAATATTGATATCAGCGTTTGGATTATTCTCTAATTCGGTTATTTTTTTATCAACATCTGCCAATTTAGCTGAATATTCATCCATTGCAGCGCCATGGGAGTCTACCCAGTCATTGAATTCATCAGCAAGGCTGGTTTCTTGTTGTGCCTCTTCTTCTTGAGAAGTTTGAACAGTATCTTCTGGCAGTTGCAAAGAAGCACCCGCAATAATCAGATTTGGATCTTCGATATTGTTGAGTTTTGCTATTTCATTAATTTTTGCAATTATATCGGTATTTGTTGTAACTCCATACTGATTTTTTACAATATTCCAAAGTGTGTCGCCGCTTTTAATTTGATAATTCATTATATTGTCTCCTTTTTATTTTTGTATCGACAAATAATGTAAAATCTTTATGTTATTGTTAAGAAATATTAAAAAACGCCTAAAAGGCGTTTTTTTTAAGTTTATAAATTTTGATTTACAGATAAGCTTGAAACTCTTTTATATTTTTTGCAAATTTATCCGATGTGAAATCTATGCCAAGTGAGTCGATATTTATTTTTCCGTCTACCGAGCCATCCGCATTGTCTACTGCTGCATAGAAGCCTTGCAGCTCATTTTTTTCCAATTTTCCATCGCCATCTATGTCTATGGTATTAAAAACTTCTGTTGTATATGCGCTTGCATATTCGTATTGCTTGTAGGACATTTGACTTTCTTCTTGCGGCGGTAGTTGTGAGGCTTTATATTCTTCAAGGCTTATTCCTTCTTCGCCGTCTGTCTCCCATGCGTCCATATCACCTTGAGCCAGTTTTCCTGTTTGTTGTGCGTATGCAGGTATAAATGTTTCGGCATCTGATATATCATATTCGCCTTCCATAAAATCAAATGTAGTTCCTGCTTCTTTTTCGCCTTTTAAGTATTCAAGTTCTGCTTCAAGGTATTCAATTTCTAATTCGCTAATTTGTTCTTGAAGTTGTGCAGATTCTTTTTTTGTAAGTTCGCCGTTCATTTGTTCGGATATTTCGGTCAATTCTTGATCGATTTTACCTAGTTTTTTTGAATAATTTTCAGTGTTTGCACCATGGGTATTAAGCCAAGTTTGCATTTGAGAATGAATAGCATTTGTTGACATAATAAAAATTCCTCTTTTTTCCTCTTAATAGTATAAAAAAAGTTTTTAAGGAAAAATTTACCTTTTGTAAACAAATATTAAAAAAGCGGGTTTAAAACCCGCTTGATTTATACTTCAATGTATTCTTTAAGTCTTTTTGAACGATTAGGGTGTCTTAATTTTCTTAAAGCTTTCGCTTCAATTTGTCTGATACGTTCACGAGTTACGCCAAAGAGCTGTCCGACTTCTTCTAGAGTTCTTTGTCTGCCGTCATCCATACCAAAACGTAATCTTAAAACGTCACGTTCACGAGCAGAAAGACTTCCTAAAACTTCTGCTAAGTCTTCTCTTAAAAGCTCATGTGCAACTGTTTTAACAGGGGCATCAGCATCTTTGTCTTCAATAAAATCACCAAGGCGAGAGTCTTCTTCCTTACCGATTGGTGTTTCTAAAGATAGGGGTTCTTGAGCAACTTTAATTATTTCTCTTAATTTATTTATTAAGATACCCATTTCAACTGATAATTCTTCTTCGGTGGGTTTTCTTGCCAACTCTTGGGCAAGCTTTCTTGTAACTTTTTTAAGTTTATTTATTGTTTCAACCATATGAACAGGGATTCTGATTGTTCTTGCCTGATCAGCAATAGCACGTGTTATTGCTTGTCTTATCCACCAAGTTGCATAAGTTGAGAATTTATAACCTCTTTCATGGTCAAATTTTTCTGCTGCACGAATTAAGCCTAAATTGCCTTCTTGAATAAGATCTAAGAATAACATTCCGCGACCTACGTATTTTTTGGCGATAGATACAACAAGACGCAAGTTTGCTTGAACAAGTTTTCTTTTGGCAACAACACCCGGTGCACCACCTGCAACAATTTTTCTTGCTAAATCAATTTCTTCATCGGCAGTTAAAAGTTTAATTCTGCCGATTTCTCTTAAATACATTCTAACAGGGTCATCAACAGAAATTCCGCGTGGTGGCGTAATATCGCCTTCTTGTGAGTCTTCGTCATCTTCCTTATCAAAAAAGCCGCCCGACAGACCTGCATCCATTTGGTTCACGCCATGGCTGCTTATAATGTTGCTGATGTTATCAGTTTCAAGACCTGTGGAGTCAAAATAATTGTCTTCACTTATCATGTCTGCATTTTTGTCAACAACGCTTATAACTGAATCATCGGAATTTCTTTTTCTGCTCATTAAATTGTCTCCATTCTGTTTGCTTCAAATTGTTTGTAAAGTATTTTAAGCTTTTCATCCTCGCTAAGGCTTTTATCTTTTATTTTCTGCCTCAGTTCGTGCTTTTCAAGTTTATTTTTTATGCTGTTAAGCCTTTCAAAAATTTCATTTACGGCTTGTATATAATTTTCATAATCTAAGTTTTCATATTCTGTTGAAGAAAAAATTTCATCTGATAGTTTTTGTTGAATAGTTGTATTGTTGTAAAACTCGCAAAAAAGTTTTTTTGCTAGTTCGTCAACATTATTTACTTCACCAAGTGTTTTGTCAATAGATGCAATAATCGCCAAATTCGCCTCATCATGCGGTTTGTAAGCACTGATTGCATGTGCATAAAAGTTTCGTTTTTCGGGAGTATTTGCAACAAATGCAAGCTTGATTAAATTATTTTCCATAAGAGTATATCTTGTTTTTAAGTCTTTTGAGGCATGGCGTGAAATAGTTATTTGCGGCTCGTTTTCCTGATTTTCAAAAGAACTGTTTTTATATTTTGATTTTTGTACTTGAGTTTTTAATATTTCTTCATCTAAGTTTAATTTAAAAGAGGTGTTTTTGATGTAATCGGATAAAATTACAGGATTTTGAATTTCTGACAAAATATCGGCTATTTGTTGTACAATTTCACTTTTTTGTTGTGGGGTTGTGTCAGAATTTATACCTGAAAGAACCTTGTCTAATCTGTAATCTAAGAACAACGGTGCTGTTTTTATGTGTTTTTTGTACTCTTGTGCTCCAAATTCCCTTATAAATTCATCAGGGTCTTTTCCGCCAACTTGTGATACAACGCGGATTTCGCATACTGAATCCGTATTTTGAGAATAGCTTGAATCGTATTGTTTTATATCACCAAGGCTTGAGAAAATATTTTTAATAACTTCGGCACCAAGGTTTGTTGCTTTTTGACCTGCGCTATCCGAGTCAAAAGCAAGATATATTTTTCTTGAAGGACTGTAGCGCGCAATGAGCTTAATGTGTTGGGGTGTTAGTGCTGTTCCGCAGGAAGCGACTGCATTTTGAACCCCTGCAACGTGAGCTGAAATTACGTCAAAATAGCCTTCCATAATAATTACGGAATCTTCTTGTTTAATGAAATCTTTAGCTCGATTTAGTCCAAAAAGGACATTGCTTTTGTTATATATTGAAGAATCGGGCGAGTTTAAATATTTTGGATTTTGACCATCCATAATTGCACGTGCACCAAAGGCTATTGTGTTTGAATTTACATCCATTATAGGAATAATTATGCGGTTCTTAAATCTGTCTAAAAAGTCTCCGTTTTTTTCGTATAAAAGACCGGCCTTGTACATTTCATCGTTTGTGTAACCTTTTTCACGTAAATATTCCTTTAGTTCAAAATTTGAATTGGGCGCAAGTCCTAAAAAGAACTTGCCTATTGCAACTTCTCCAACGCCTCTTTTTTCAAGGTATTCTAAGGCTCGCTCGTTTGCTAAAAGTTTTTTATGGTAAAACTTTGCAGCTTCATCCATAGCAGCAAGCAAGCGATCTTTTTCCTGTTTGTATTTTTGAGTATCTTTGGAGCTTTTTGGCAAGTCTATTCCCAATATTTCAGCTTGTTCTTCTATGACTTCTTTAAAGCTTTGATTGTTAATTTTCATAAGGAATGCAAGCACATCACCACCTTCACCGCAACCAAAACACTTAAAAATTTGGCGTGAAGGAGTAACCACAAACGAAGGAGTTTTTTCGTTGTGAAATGGGCACAATCCGCTGTAATTGTGGCCTGCTTTTTTAAGTACAACGTATTTTGAAACCACATCTACAATATCAAGACTGTTTTTTATTTGCTCTACTGCTTGGCCGTAAGTTATTTCCGACATATTTCCTTATGGGTTGTAATGGCAAACTGGTCACTCATGCCTGCAACGTAGTCAATCGCGCCCTGTTCGCCGTAAAGATTTTTGTAATACTCAAACAATTCTGAAACTATTTTTTTGATTTTATATTCTTCCTGCTTTGTTTTATCACTAAAATAAACATTTTTAAACATCCAAGTCCTTAAATTGTTTAAAAAGTTTACACAAATTTCAGACATCCTTATTTCGCTTTGGTTTATGCTGTTTAAATACATATCTTTTATGACTGTGTTAATGCGTTCTGATTTTGTTGTACCAAAGTATTCTTGAAACTCTTTAGGGATATCGCTTTCTTCTATTACTTCTTCTCTTATTGCATCTTCGATGTCATGATTTAAATAAGCGATTCTGTCGGCTATTTTTACGATTTGTCCTTCAAGTGTATATGGTTTGCCTATGCCAGTATGGTTTAATATGCCATCCAGTGTTTCTTTTGTAAGGTTTAAGCCTTCTATAACTTCAACAACTCTTACGCTGTGAACATTATGCTTGAAACCGTTTTTGGTTATTTCCATAAGTGCTTCTTCGCCACTGTGACCAAATGGAGCATGGCCTAAATCATGACCCAGTGCAATAGCTTCCGTTAAATCTTCATTTAGATTTAAAATGCAAGCAAGTGTTCTTGAAATTTGAGAGACTTCAAGCGTGTGGGTAAGCCTTGTTCTTAGGTGATCATTTTTAGGTGTATAAAAAACCTGAGTTTTTCTTTTCAGGCGTCTGAATGCTTTTGAGTTTATAATTCTTTCTTTATCAATTTGAAATTCTGTTCTAAAAGGGTCTTTATACGGTTCTTCTTTAGCCCTGCCTTTTGAATAAACCGACTTTTGCGCAAAAGGCGACAAGCTTTCTTCTTTTTTGTATAAAAGTTCTTTAATATTATCAAAATCATTATCTAAAGACATATTCAAATTTTAACATAAACTTAATATGTTACGTATTGAAATTTAAAATTTCTAATTTATACTATTATGTAAGTTACAAGTTAGGTTAATTGATGAACAATAAAAAGTTATCGTGTGAAGTCATCTTTAAAGTTGAAGATGAGATTAAAAAATCTCAAGATAACTTTGCCTCCTTATTTTCTGAGCTTAAAGCACAGTACAACAAGGATGAATTGTCTGAAATATATTCTAAACTTTTGGGGGAAAATAAAGCCCCTAATTTTTTACAAGTTTTAATAAGGGAAATTGACTCTCTTAAACACCCGAAAAACCTTGATGATTTAATTGATTTTATTCTTGATTGCGATTCTAAAGATTTTAAGGACAACAGCGAGTATTTAAATTTAAAAGTTCTTTGTATAAAAGCCATTTCAAACTTTAAAGACATAAAAGCCGTTACGCCGCTTTTATATTGCCTTAATAACAAAAATGAAAATTACAAATTTCGCCTTGCTGCAGCCGAGGCCTTGGGTAAAATAGGCGATAAAAATGCAGTAGAGTCACTAATTGATGTTGTGTCTGACGAGAACGAAAAGTCTGTTTACGTTCGTGAATCTGCAGCGCTTGCGCTCGGCATGATTGGAGACGAGCGTGCCTTGGATGCTTTTGTCGGTATTCTTGAAGCTAAAAAAACTTTTTTAGATAAGTTTACTTTTTTAAAAGAAAGAATTATAGAAGCTTTAAATAAAATTGATTTTTCAGGCAACAAACGCGCTGTTGCTGCTCTTAAAGAAGCCTTAAATGATGAGTCAGCACAAGTTAGAATTAATGCTATTGAGTCTTTAATGAATTCTAAAGTTGATGAAGCTGCTGATTTAATATGGAAAATGCTCTACGATACCGATGAAGAAGTAAGAAAAAATGCCGTTATTGCTCTGTACAATCTTGAAGGCAGGGATGCTTTAATAAAAATAATTTCTGATGAAACCTTAAGTGTTGACTGTGCCAATGAAGCGCAAAATGTTCTTTTGGAGGTTGACGAGGAAGAAGATGAGTAAAACCGGCGTAATTCTTCTCTCTGGTGGACTAGACAGTCTTGTCAGCCTTGCAGTTGCAAGAAAAGTTTGTACCATAAAGCTTGCCCTTACTTTTGATTATTCACAAAAAGCTTGCAAAGAAGAAGTTGTTGCTGCATCTAAAATATCAAGATTTTACGGTATCGAACACAAAGTTGTTAAATTACCTTTTTTGTCTGAAATTACAAATAATGCGCTTACCGATGATTCTGCTGTGCTTAACTTTGAAAAACTGGATGAAAACAGCGCAAAAGCTGTTTGGGTGCCTAACAGAAACGGTTTGTTTTTAAATATTGCAGCAAGTTATGCCGATTCTTTGGGGTTTGACTATATCATAATCGGCGCAAATCAAGAAGAAGCAGGCACTTTTCCTGATAACAGCGAAGAATTTTTAGACAGAGTCGATAAATTTTTTGAATATTCAACTATGAAGCACCCAAAAATTCTTGCTCCACTTAAAGAAATGCAAAAGTACGAAATAATAAATTATGCAATTAAAAATAATGTTCCTTTAAAATATTTAAAAAGTTGTTACAATTCTTCCCTTAATTCAGGTAAAAAGCATTGTGGGGAATGCGAGTCTTGTAAGCGTTTGCGCGATGCTATTTTAAAAAGTGTTAACAAAGACTTGCTAAAAGATTTTTTTTAAACCAAAATTAAACTATTCTATGAAAAGTTTATTTATCGATAAAGAAATAAAATATACGGGTAGAGAGTTAGCGCCACATTGGATTTATAAAAATTTTAATGTGTGCGGAGATTGTATTGTTTCTTTTGTTGGCGAAGTTGACGTTAAACTCGACGAGATGGTAGACATTGAAGATGTTATAAATGTTGAACCTATTGCGTCAAAAAAAATGCTTAATTTTATAATTGAGTGTTTCGATTGTTCACTCTCTGAAATGGTTTGGCGACAAAGACTTTTTATTTCAATTATTAAAGAAACGCTTGAAAAACTTGACAAAACTGTTGTGCGCGATGGTGATGATTTGTTTTTTGACGGTAAAAAATTTTCGGTATCTATTGCGACAAAATCAATAACTTCAACACTCGTTCATACTGCTTTAAATATCGTAAAAGACGGCGCACCCATTGAAGTTTCATCATTAACTGATATGGGAATTGACAACATACAAAAGTTGGCTCAAGATATTATGGATGCTTTTTGCAAAGAAGTTGAAAGTATATATATGGCAAAATGCAAGGTAAGAGGTGTAAGCGAACAATGAGTATGAATTCTCCCGATTATCTTACATATAAAAAAAGCAAAATTCATCCTCAGTATGAGGAAAAAAAACGCACCTCAAAACTTAGAATAGCGCTTTGGATTTTTATAATTACTTTCTCTGTTATGTTTGCGATTGTTGTACAAGTTGTAAGAAAGTACGCAACAAGAATAGACATAGAATATGGCAGAAATGCAGATTCTGCATCTCAACTTGACAGTTCTCTGCTTTCTCAAGGAGTGGGAACCGATGCGAAAAAATTAATTGATAAACGTTTAAAACTCATTCAACTTGAAGAAAATGCGCCTAACGAGGCAAAAATTATCTCTGAAGATAAAGAAAATAATGAAGTTATTGACCTTGAGCAGTATGCGCAAATTAAGGAATCAGGCGGGATTTCCGATATAAGCCCAATAAGCAAAGATATTGATACAAAAAAACCTCA
This sequence comes from Candidatus Gastranaerophilales bacterium, assembly GCA_944324895.1. GTDB lineage: Bacteria > Cyanobacteriota > Vampirovibrionia > Gastranaerophilales > Gastranaerophilaceae > Galligastranaerophilus. Next base: position 405 of record CALUYC010000023.1, on the reverse strand, counting down.
GGACTTGGGTGAAAAAAGAGTTAACACAACTGATGCAAATGTTACAGTTTATTCAAAAGTTCTAATTGGCAAATATGCTACTTTTGAAGATGCGCGTGCTGCTCAGGACTCTGTTAGAGAAGTTAACCAAGGTACAACACCTTTTATTAGAAAAGTTGGAGATATTTACGCTTTGCAAGTCGGCTCTTATCAGGACTTAGCAACGGCAAAACAAGTTGCTTCAAAATTTAGAGCACAAGAATTTGATGTTTGGATTTATCAGCAGTAGCACTTGATTTTTAATATTTTTATTTTATTATTAAACTAAGACAATATCACTTGAAAGGATGAACTATGTCAATCGTATGCGAAATATGCGGAAAAAAATCTATTAAATCAGCAAAAATTTCGTTCTCTAATAAACAA
>CALUYC010000022.1 GCA_944324895.1 Candidatus Gastranaerophilales bacterium | reverse complement strand
ATTCGCTCAAGTTTTCAACAATGTGAAGCATTTCTTCTTCTTTTTTATAGTCTTTACCTTGAGCCTTTAGAGTTGCAACCTGTTCAATCAAGCTTTCTTTATCAGGCAAGAACTCATGTAACGGCGGGTCAAGCAAACGTATTGTCATCGGAAGTCCGTTCAATGCTCTAAACATATCAACAAAATCTTGATATTGCATTGGTAAAAGCTTGTCCAGCGCTTCTTTTCTAGCTTCAGGAGTTCCTGCAATAATCATTTTTTTTATCCAGTTAAGTCTGTCAGGATCCATAAACATATGCTCTGTACGGCAAAGACCAACACCTTGAGCTCCTAATTTAACAGCGTTTTTAACATCTGTCGGAGTATCAGCGTTAGCACGTACTACAAGTTTTTTAGTTTCATCACCCCACTTGAACAGTGTTTCGAAGTTTTCATCCATATCAGCACGAAGTGTTTTAACTTCCCCTGCCATAACCTCGCCTGTACCGCCATCAAGAGAAATAACGTCATTTTCTCTGTATATTGTGCCATCGCCTGCTGTTAAGGTTTTATTTGCAAGGTCAATTTTTAAGTCTTCGCAGCCTGCAACACAGGGTTTACCCATGCCTTTTGCAACAACTGCAGCGTGAGAAGTCATACCGCCTCTAAGTGTCAATACACCTTGAGAAGCTATCATACCGTGGATATCATCAGGGCAAGTTTCAATTCTTACTAAGATAACTTTTTCGCCTGCTTCGCCACGAGTTGCTGCTTCATCGGTGTCAAATACTATTTTACCAACTGCAGCGCCGGGGGATGCTGCAAGACCTTGAGCAATTTTGTGAGCTTCTTTTTTAGCTTTCGGGTCAAAAGAAGGTAATAAAAGTTGATACAACTGGTAAGGATCAACAAGAGAAATAGCACGTTCTTTTGTAATTATACCTTCTTTCTCCATTTCAACGGCACATCTAACCGCAGCGGCTGCTGTTCTTTTTCCGTTTCTTGTTTGAAGAACATACAATTTACCACGTTCAATTGTAAATTCCATATCTTGAACATCTTTGTAGTGTTTTTCAAGGTTTTTAGCGATTTCAACGTATTGCCTGTAAAGTTCGGGCATTTCATGCTCTAGTTCACAAATTGGTTTAGGTGTTCTAATACCTGCAACAACATCCTCACCTTGTGCATTTGTTAAATATTCACCATAAAATTTATTTTCACCTGTTGAGGGGTTTCTGGTAAATGAAACACCTGTAGCACAGTCATCGCCCATATTACCAAATACCATGGTTTGAACATTTACGGCTGTACCATAGTTGTGGTCAATTTTGTAGTGGTTACGATAAGCAACCGCACGAGGAATATTCCAGCTTCTAAATACAGCTTCAATAGCTTCTTGAAGTTGTACCATAGGGTCTTGCGGAAATTCTTTTCCTGTTTCTTTTTTAATTAATTCTTTGTAAGGCTCGATAAGCGATTTCCAATCGTCTGCGCTTAACTCTGTATCTTGTTTAACGCCTTTTTGTTCTTTAATTTTATCAATGTATTCTTCAAATTTTACTCTTTCAATGTCCCAGGCAACCGAGCCGAACATTGTTAAAAATCTGCGGTATGAATCGTAGCAAAAACGAGGGTTGTTAGTAAGTTTAATCATACCTTCAACTGTTTTATCGTTCATACCAAGGTTTAGAATAGTTTCCATCATACCCGGCATAGAAAGTCTTGCACCTGAGCGAACAGACACCAAAAGCGGATTTTCACTGTCACCAAATTTTTTGCCTGTTTGTTTTTCAACATCAGCCAAAGCTGCTTTTACTTCATCCATAACGCCATCAGGCATTTTGTTGCCTGAATTGATATATTCCATGCAGGTTTCTGTTGTAATTGTTAACCCCGGGGGAACAGGTAGCCCTGCATTTGTCATCTCAGCAAGGTTTGCACCTTTTCCGCCAAGTAAATTGCGCATATCGGCATTGCCTTCTCTAAAAAGCCATACACGTTTTTGTGTCGTCATTAATTTTCTCCTTTTCAAATAAAAATCTAAAAAAAGTTGAAAATATTCTAACATAAAAGTGATTTATATACAATTTCCTGTTATAATCACTTTATGGACAATAAAAACGAAATAATTAATCAAGCAGTCGATTTAATTGCAAAAAATGATTTTGAAAATGCTGCTGCGCTGTTGGAAAAAATCAAAATTGAAAATGAAAATGACATTGAAACCGTAAAAAATCTTGGTCTTTGCTATATAAATACTCAGGATTTTCAAAAAGCGGCACAGGCGTTTAAAAAAGCTCTTGAAATAGATGAAAACGATGCAACTGCATTATATTACCTTGCTAATTGTGAAGAAAAATTAGGCTTTGAAGATGAGGCAGCGCAAAAATATCAAAAAGTTTTAAATTTAAGAAATGAATTTTTTGATGCCTATAAAAATCTTGCGGTCATTTTTATGAAACAAGGTCAACATGAAAAAATAGTTGAACTTATAAAACCGATACTTAAAATAAAAAAGGATGATTATCTTTTTTATTACTTAATTTCAAGCGCTTACATCGCCTTAGGTAAACATCATGACGCTATATCATACTTAAAAAAAGCAATAGAGCTGCATCCTGAACATGTGCAGCTGCAAAATAACCTTGCAAACTGCTATATTGCGCTTAATGAACTTGAAAATGCGCAAATGGTGCTTGAAAGTGCTTATGCTACAGACAAAGATTTTGCAATGACAAATTACAACCTTGGGGTGCTTTATCAAATAAAAGGCGACTATAAAAAAGCATACAATTATTTTAATGTTGCCTACCAAAAAGAGCCCTCTGTCTCTTTAATGGCAACATTAGCATACTGTGCACGTCGCGCAGAAGAATATGAACTTGCAATCAGCTTGTATAAAAGTCTTGTTTCAATTTATCCCGATAAAGCAAATTATCAAAGCAATCTTTTGTCTTTGCTAATGGAAACAAGAAAATTTCAAGAAGCGCTTAAAACAGTAAAAGACCTGTTAAAATTAAACCCTTCGGGAGTGGATTTACTTAAAAAATACGCTGCAATTTTAAGGTTAACAGGCTCAAACGAAAAAGCCGCAGAAGTACTGCAAGACCTTGTTAAACGCGGAAAAGTAGATGTTGAAATATACTACAATCTTGCAATTTGTCATACAAATTTAAACGACCTTGAAGCTGCAAAAGATGCATTTCTAAAATGTATTGCTCTTGAACCGCATAATCCTTTTGTACATAAGGATTTAGGGCTTTTATATTTAAAAATGAATATGGTTGATTGGGCACAGGATGAACTAAGGCAAGCTGTTGAACTTGAACCTAACGAGCCTGAGATTACTTTTGCACATGCTGTTTTATTAAATAAAACGGGCGATTTTAAACAAGCTGATGAGTATTACCAAAAAACAGTCGAATTAGATAATACAAATGCAGATTATTTAGCACATTGGGGCGAAAATTTAATTGCTCAAACAAAATTGGACGAAGGTATTGAAAAACTTCAAAATGCGCTAAAATTAAACCCTAAAAACTTTATTGCGCTTTATAACCTTTCAAAAGTATATTTTTCACAAAAAAAATACCCTATTGCAAAACAAATACTTGAGGACATTTTAAACATTGAAAAAAATGACCCTGAAATACTTAATATGCTTGCTTTATGCTATTTAAAAACAAAAGATTATAAAGCTTCGATTGGAATTTTTGAAAAATTAAGAAAAGATTTTCCTAAAAATCACATTTTGCTTTGCAATTTGGCAGAATGCTATTTAAAAATAAATGAATTTGAAAAAGCAAAAGAGGCGGCAAACGCTGCGCTTTTAATATTTAATGACTGCAACGAAGCGCTAAAAATAATAAAAGAGGTAGAAAGACAAAATGACAGAGGGTAAAAAAAGAATAGTTTCAGGCATGCGCTCAACAGGAAAGCTCCACTTAGGGCATTATTTCGGGGTGCTTTCAAATTGGAAAAAACTGCAAGATGAATATGACAGTTTCTTTTTTATTGCCGATTGGCACGCACTTACAACAAAATTTGATTCAACTGAAACTTTGGCACAAAACGTTGAAAACGTAGCTTTAGACTGGCTTTCTTGCGGCATTGACCCTGACAAATCCACAATTTATGTGCAGTCTTTAGTCCCTCAAATTGCGCAACTGCATATTTATTTAAGTATGATTACCCCTCAAAACTGGGTAGAGCGTGATCCGACCTTAAAAGATATGGCAAGGGCTTTAAGAGAAGGCGGACACAACGACACACAAATTTCATACGGGCTTTTAGGTTATCCTGTCTTAATGACGGCAGATATTATGATGTTTAATGCAAACTATGTTCCCGTAGGAATTGACCAAGTCCCGCATGTTGAGCTTTCTCGAGATATTGTAAGACGTTTTAATAACATCTATAAAACAGACTTTTTTGTTGAGCCTGAACCACTTTTAACACAAATTCCGTTAATGAAAGGCGTTGACGGGAATAAAATGGGTAAGTCTTTTAATAACGATATAAAAATCTCGGATGACGAGAAAACAACCGAAAAGAAAATAATGAGCGCAATTACCGACAGAAGCCGCCTAAGAAGAGATGACCCGGGGCATCCTGAGGATTGCGAAGTGGTTTATGATTATTGGAAAATTTTTG
>CALUYC010000021.1 GCA_944324895.1 Candidatus Gastranaerophilales bacterium | reverse complement strand
AAGCGAATTTGTTTTCTACAGAAGAAAAACTGCCGCAATGAATTTGTGTATAGATGACATAAACTTTGACTACATAAAAAATACAAAATGTGTTTATGCAACAGGCTTTGTGCAATCACTATCTCTTAGTGTAAGAGAAGTTGTAAGAGAAGTATTTAAATACGCAAGTGAAAACGGAATACCAGTTGCGTACGATCCAAATTTTTCATCAAAAATAAGCACGACAGAAGAAGCAAAAGAGTATTTTGATGAAGTAAGTAAATATATTGATATAATGTTTCTGAATACAAAATCAGACACACAAGCACTTTTTGATACAACAAGTATTGACAAAGTTCAAAAAATACTTGCAGATAATGCAATAAACATTAATATTATAAGAGAGCACAAAAACGGCTTGCATGTAACCAATACAGCTAATTATGACTTTATAAAATATAAAGATATAAACATAGTTGACGCCACAGGCTGGGAAGCTGCGTTTAACGGCGCGTTTTTAAATTACTTTTTAAAGGGTTATGATACAATAAAGTGCGCAAAGTATGCTAATGCGCTTTCAATACTGCAAATACGAAATGTGGGTGCAATAAAATCAATACCTAACAGAATAGAAACAGAGAAATTATACGAAGAGATTTATGGCTAAAAAAGTACTTATTTCAGGATATATAGGGTTTTCAAACTTTGGCGATGATGTTATTTTTGCAATGCTAACGCGTCATCTAAAGGCAAAAGGTTTCGAAGTTTGCGCACTTTCGGCAAACCCGAAAAAAACAAAAAAACAGTTCAAAGTTAACAGTGCTAATTTTAAAAACCCTATTGAAATTATAAGTGAAATTGCTAAATGTGATTACCTTATAAGTGGCGGAGGCAGTCTTTTACAAAATGCAACGAGTAATTTGAGCTTACTTTACTACATTTTAATAATACTGTTTGCTAAATTAATGTTTAAAAAAGTAATAATTTTTGCACAGGGCATTGGCCCAATAACTGGCGGTTTTTGGATTGGACTTACAAAATTTACGCTTTCACTTTGCAACCTTGTAACCGTTAGAGACTCGCAAAGCTACAAACTTCTTGGCAAATGGAAAATAAAATCACGTCTAGTTGAAGATCCTGCTTGGGACATACCTGTACTGCCACGTGAAGATAAGGGGTATGTTGGAGTTCAACTAAGAGAATTTTCCAATATGCATCCTGATTTTATAAAAATGCTTGTAAAATATATCGGACTATATTTTTCAGACAGAAGAATTATTATATTTTCATTTCAAAATCCACAAGATTTAAAAATTTGTTACCAATTTGAAAAAGAATTGAAAACACAATGGCCGCAAATGAGACATGAAATACGTACAGACAATTCTATTAAATCAATAGTTACAGGATTTTCTAATTTAAAATATCTCTTTGCAATGCGTTTTCACGCTTGCCTTTTGGGTTTAAAATACGGCATACCTGTTTTTGCACTGCCTTATGACATTAAAGTAGAATACTTATGCAGAGAATTTAACTTGCAAAACATTATGGTTTCACAAAAGCCTGAAGACTATAATTCCAAATTTTCCGAATTCATAAAAGCCAAAGAAGATGAAGACAAAAACAATATACATTTCAGCTGGAGTGTAATAGACAACTTTATGCTAAAGTAAATTTTTGTCATATAATTAAGTAAAGACAAAATTCAGAGAGGTTATTATGCTTATTCCAAGCATCGATTTAATGAACTCAAAAGCTGTACAATTAAAACAGGGAAAAGAGAAAGTCCTTGAGCGCGAAGATGTTCTTGAGCTTGCAAAATATTACTCACGTTTTGGAGAAATAGCAGTCATTGACCTTGATGCCGCTATGAATACAGGTAAAAATAACGAGGAGTTAATTGCAAAAATATGCAAAATCGCCCCTTGTAGGGTAGGCGGCGGAATTAGAGACAAAGAAAAAGCAAAAAGAATGCTTGCGCTAGGTGCAAAAAAAATAATAATAGGAACGGCAGCAAATGAAGAATTTTTGTCGAAACTACCAAAAGATAAAGTTATTGTTGCAATAGATTCTAAAGAGGGGAATATAACTCTCGAAGGCTGGCAAAAAGATACACAAATTAAAACAGAAGAATACGTAAAACGTTTTGAAAACTATTGCAGCGGCTTTTTGTACACAGTTGTAGAAAAAGAAGGTATGCTTGGCGGAACCAACCTTGAAGCATTTAAGAAAATAAGAGCAATAACAAATATGCCCATTGTTGCAGCAGGTGGCATTACAAGCATAGAAGAAATTAAAGAGCTTGAGAAAATAAATATATCATCACAGCTTGGAATGTCAATATACACAGGTAAAATTGACCTTGTTGAAGCATTTGAATCACTAATAGATTTTGAAAAATGCAACAATTTAGTACCAACCATTGTTCAGGATGTAAAAACAAAACAGGTGCTAATGCTTGCATACTCAAATCGCGAATCTCTTAGAAAATCATTAAAAGAAGGTCTTGCAACTTATTTTAGTCGTTCAAGAAATGAACTTTGGACAAAAGGCAAAACTAGCGGAAACACACAAGAACTTGTGGCAGCAAGATATGACTGTGACAGGGATACAATTCTTTTTAAAGTAAAACAAAAAGGAAATGCTTGTCATCTAGACAGGTTTAGCTGCTTTGAGGATAAAGATTTTTGCATAAACGAGCTATATGACTTAATTTTAGACAGAAAAGAAAAACTCCCCGAAAATTCATATACAACAAAACTTTTTAAGGATGAATTTTATTTAAAAAGAAAAATAATGGAAGAAGCCTTTGAAAGTGTTAATTTTGAACAGGGTGACGGTCTAAGCTGGGAATCTGCGGACTTAATGTACCACTTACTTGTTTTTATGGCAATGCACAACACAACATTTGACGATTTAATAAATAACCTCTCATCAAGGACAAAATAATGCATATAGTAAAATCAAGCGAACTTTTAAAAAATACCGCACATCCGTTTTTTGATACAGCCGAGCCTGAAAACATTGAAAGTGCGGCAAAAATTATTGAAGACGTCAAAAACAACGGCGACAGTGCAATTATAAAGTACTCAAAAAACTTTGGGGATGGTGATTTTGCTAATTCAAACGACTTTCTTGTAACAGACAAAGAAGTTGATGAAGCATTTAATTTAACAACAAACGAAACAATAAAAGCACTGGAAACCTGCAAAAACAACATAACAAATTTTGCACAAGAACAATTTAAATGCATAAAAAACCTTGATTTAGAAATTGACGGTTCATATTTAGGACACAAAATTATACCTTTAGAAAAAGTTCTATGTTACGTGCCGGGTGGAAATTATCCACTGCCATCATCTGCACTTATGACAACAATTCCGGCCAAAATTGCAGGCGTAAAAAATATCGCACTCACATCGCCAAAAATAAAAGCGCAGACCATAGTTGCTGCAAAACTCGGCGGTGCGGACAAAATATACAGACTTGGCGGAATACAAGCAATAAGCGCATTTGCTTACGGAAGTGAAAGCATTTCAGCAGTTGATAAAATAGTAGGCCCAGGCAACAAATACGTAACATTTGCAAAAAAATATGTTTACGGAAAATGTGCCATCGATTTTCTAGCAGGACCATCTGAGGTATTGATAGTTGCAGATGATAATCAAGACCCAAGACTTGTAAGCGCGGATATACTTGCCCAATGTGAACATGATAAAGATGCACGAGGCTACTTAATATGCTTTAGCGAAGATTTTGCACTTAAAGTAATTAAAGAAGCAAAAAAGCAACTGGAAAACCTTGAAACAAAAGAAATTGCAAAAATATCTTTTGAAAAGTCAATCGCCATAATAGCTGAAAATCTTAGCGAAGCAGCCGAAATATCAAACAAAAGAGCACCCGAACATTTGGAATTAATGTTTGAAAATGCACAAAATTTATCAAACAATTTTATAAACTACGGCTCATTATTTATAGGTGCCCACTGCGCTGAAGTTTTTGGTGATTACTGCTCAGGTACAAACCATGTATTACCTACAAACTCTGCCTCTCGTTACACAGGAGGCCTAAGCGTATTTGACTTTATAAAAATCCAAACATATCAAATGTTATCTAAAAATTATGCCTGTGAATTATCAAAATCAGCTTCGCAAATTGCAAAACAGGAAGGTTTATTTGCGCATAAACTCGCAAGCGACTTAAGGAGAGAAAATGAGATTTGAATATAAAAAACACGAACGAATACAGATAAGAGTATTTTCCTTTTTTGCAGCAATGTTATTTAAACTAAAAGAATTTACTTACTGGTGTAAAAACGTTAACTACCCACAAGAACCCTGTATATTTGCACTATGGCATGCACACCAATGCGGACTATACTCGCTTGTAGGCAGAAATAAAACAAATGTTATGATAAGCCGTTCAAAAGACGGCGAAATTATCGCAAGAGCAGCTGAAATTATGGGACTGAAAACAGTACGCGGTTCAATAACAAGGGGCGGTGCAAGTGCAACATTGGAACTTGTCGATAGAATTAAAAATGGCGACAATGGTGCAATAACTGTAGACGGTCCAAAAGGCCCAAAAAGAATAGTTAAAAAAGGAATAATAGAAATTGCAAGAATTACAGGAGTCCCCATTGTTCCAATCACTTGGTATTCGCCATCAAAAGGCTACATTAAACTAAAAACTTGGGACGAATTCAGATTTCCGCTGTTTTGCAGAAAAATGGTAATGTATTATGGCGAGCCGATTTATGTTAGTTCTGACGCTGATGCACAAGAAATTGAAAATAAAAGAAAACTTCTTGAAGACAGAATGAATGAGCAATACGAAATGGTAAAACGTGAGTTTAAAAATCTTATAAAAAACTAAGCGCTTTGTAATTTTTTTACAAAATCAGGTATTTTATACGCCTCAGTAGTACCTACCATAATTTCCCACTCAGGCAGCGCCAGTTGCAACTCCTCCTGTAAATCAGACAACAAACCGGGAATAATAATTCTTTTAACTTTAACTTTTTGCAAAACTTCACTTGAATTTACAACCTTAGCTGCAATCTCAGCAGTAATTTTTTGTGCAGACCACGCAGTTAAAACACTCATACCCTCACTGGGTGTAATAACAAGGTATGAACCGCATTTTAAAGATGAAAGTTCGTTTGCAACAGCAAAATAACTTAGCGCAAAATTTGTAGTCAAAAAGATAAAAGCATTCTCATCAGGGTTATTAAACTCATAAACCTTAGATTCAACTTGCAGTGGTTTTTGAGGATCAGTAAATATATTCAACCTTAAGGTAATGAGACTTACAAAAAGTGCTTCATTAAATTGCTCAAAAATAATCATATTTGAATATTTACACACAAGAGCAGAAGCAACAGCAGACAGTGATACAAAATCATCCCCAAAAAGCCTTACAAACACAGGGTCAGAATACTTTTCGTCACGCTCAACAATGGCACTTGTCCTTATTTTGACAAGCTCATTTACAGTAGAAGGTAAATCTGAATATTCGACTTGCTTCATATTTTTTAAAAAATTATCATCAAAGACCTCAATACCCTTACCTTTAAGTAATTTTGCATCAGAGTCGGGAATATTATTTGAATAAACTGCATCTACACGATATTTATTGCCAATACATTCAAATTCAAAATCCAAAATTCGCTTTAACTTATCGGCATAGTCGCTATTGTTATAATCAAGCTCTACAACTAGGGCACAAGGATTAATAAAAGTTTTTTCATGACGATACAAAACAGTTTCGCCACCTATTTTAAGGTCACCAAGCAAGAGTGTTTTTTGTTGAACTTTTTTGTTATGTTCCAGTTTTTCTCTTAATTCATCCGGTATAAATGGACATTTTTGTGTATCACCTTGCCCTTTAGAAAGCTTAATAGCAAACATCATACAGGTCGCACAACCGCATTTTTTGCAATTTGCATTTGCTTCTCTTTTGCCTGCAGGCAAAAATTTGAAAATATCCATTGCTCCTAGTGACATAGCACCTCACAAAATTGCTTCCTTAAGGCTTTTAATGCATCAGGGTGCCAACAAACAACAATATTCGCGCCTGCTGCAACGAGAGATGAAGCAGTGGAAATTTCCCACATTTTGGCACGCTGTTCTAAATCGCCCCAAGAAGGTGCAAAATCTGTACTTTTTGTTTCTTTTGCTTTATAAGCTTCTTCTCCTGCATAGACAATTATAGGCATATCAAGCATCTTATCACCCGACCTGCGAGCAAGACAAATACGCTCAATTATGCTGTAGCCGTAGTCTATCCCATAGCCGATACAGCCCATGTCGGGGTCAATAAAAATTTGCTGAGGATTTACACCTTCGTCAATAGAGAGTATATTTAACTCTTTGGTTAAATTTATATCAATAGGCGTTCTTAGAACAAATTTATGATTAAATTTGGACTTTAGTGCTCTTTTAAGTATTTTCTCGTAATTAGCCGATTGTATAGGCGAAATTATAATATCTCTGTCAATGTCATCTGCAATAGAGTCGAAAATTTCACAATCCCAGGCGACATGCGAGCTCAATTTTATCATTAAGGGCATTTTACACAGCTTTAGAATATTGGCAAAAATGCTTTTATATTTATGTAAAACAGTATTTTTAAAGGCAAAATCGGGTTCTTGTAAATTAAAATACACAGATATAAAGTCAGCGCCAATTTCCAAAGCGTTTTTTTGGACACATGAAAAGAACTCGCAGGGCTCGTCAAGAACATTACCCCAATATTTTTTTAAAACAGGCGAATAGTTATCACCTATTTCAAGGGGGAATTCAAGCCCCAAGACAGGCTTTAACAATGTATCAGAATGTAGATTAAAACTTTTCACTAAGCTTGTTGACCTCTTTGTTCTAATATTTTATTCATAATCTCACTAAATTCGGCTTCGTCCAAAGTTTCACGCTCTAACAGCTCTTTTGCAATTTTTCTTAGCATATCTTCATTCTCAATAAGCATTTGCTTTGCGATGTTATATCTTTCATCCACAATGCGTTTAACTTCTTTATCAATATCAGCAGCAATTTCTTCGCTGAAATCACGTTGATGACCAAAATCACGACCCATAAAAACATGTTCCTGACTTGTTCCGTATGCCAAATTTCCCATTTTTTCAGACATACCATAAACAGTAACCATTTTTCGTGCAAGGGCTGACACTTTTTCTAAATCGTTTTGCGCACCTGTAGTAATAGAATCAGGGCCATATATTAATTCTTCAGCAACTCTACCACCTAAAATCATTGTAATTCTATCTAAAAGCTGCGATTTTTTTAATGTTAAATGGTCTTTTTCAGGCAGAACCGTTGTAATACCAAGCGCCATTCCACGAGGTATGATAGACACTTTATGCAGAGGGTCGCAATCTTTTAGAAGCCTTGCAAGCAGGGCGTGTCCTACTTCATGGTAAGCTGTGTTTTCCTTTTCTTCATCAGATATTATACGAGATTTCTTTTCAGGTCCGGCCATAACTTTGTCAATGGCTTCTTCTATATGCTCCATAGAAATTTCGTTTTTGTCATATCTTGCACTCAAAAGAG
>CALUYC010000020.1 GCA_944324895.1 Candidatus Gastranaerophilales bacterium | reverse complement strand
TATAATACTACAGCATATCCTACAGGAAACCCCGGTAAGGGAGGAGACGGACAAAACGGATATGTGTATGTGTATTGGACAAAGTATGAGTAAAGTTTTCGTATCTTAATTCATATCCGGGCGCACTCCATTTAAAAATTGCGCCCTTTTTTTTAAAAAGTATTTTATTTTAATTTTGTTTGTGTTAATATTACTTTGAACTTGCGCCTGTAGCTCAGCTGGATAGAGTGTTTGGCTACGAACCAAAAGGTCAGGGGTTCGAATCCCTTCAGGCGCGCCATAAAAGAGCTCTTTTTGGGGCTCTTTTATTATAAGTAAGCCGATGTGGCTCAGTTGGTAGAGCAGTCGATTCGTAATCGACAGGTCAGGGGTTCGAGTCCCCTCATCGGCAATTTTTATGAGGATTTTTAAGTTCATAAATTACATGTTTTATTTTTTTGCCGAATACATCCTTTATAAAGCTTTGCGTTTCTTTTGCACCCAGTCTTTTTGCAACTTTGATTGATTTTATGTTATTTGGGCGAATTTCAAAAATTACTTTATCTAAATTCATAATCTCGAAAGCAAATTCTGTCATATGTTTTGCAGCTTCTGTAGCCAGCCCTTGCCCTGTATATTTTTCATTTAAAATGTAACCTATTTCATAATAAATTTTGTTATTTATTGTGTCCTGTGAGAGTGAAATCTGTCCTACAAAGTCGTTTGTTTGCTTGTGCTGTATTATATAAAACCCCTCTCCTGTATTAGAGTATGAGCACATGCAATTTTCTATCCATTTTTTAACATCTTTATTATTGAAATCTTTTTCCCAAACATTTTTAACACTTGTTTGGTTAAGCAATTTTGACAGCTCATCAAAATCGTCTAAGTCTGCCTTTCTAAAAATAAGTCTTTGTGTCTGTCCAAAAAGCTTGCTTTTGTTTCCCATATTAACTTAATAATTGCATAAATAAATTTAATTTTGTAGTATAATCCCTTTGTTGTGGAGGTCAAAATGTCTATCGAGGCTGTAAAAGAATATTTAAAAGAATTTAGTAAACAAGACGATATTTTGGAATTTAGTTCTTCAAGTGCAACTGTTGAACTTGCAGCTCAAGCACTTGGTTGCGAAGGAAAAAGAATCGCAAAGACGCTTTCTTTTTTGCTTGACAATAACCCTATATTGATTGTTGCTGCTGGTGATGCAAGAATTGATAATCATAAATACAAGGATTTTTTCGGCGCAAAAGCAAAAATGATTCCTTTTGATGATGTGGAAAATTATATTGGTCATAAAGCCGGCGGTGTTTGTCCTTTTGGCATTAAGGAAGGGGTTAGGGTTTATCTTGATAATTCACTAAAGAGATTTGATACCATTTTTCCCGCTTGTGGAAGTTCAAACAGCGCAATAGAACTTACCCCTTTAGAGTTAGAAAAGCTTTCAAGAGCGCTTTGCTGGGTGGATGTTTGTAAGGACTGGCAATAATATGGTGAATGGACTTGAGCTTTTATCCCCTGCAAAAGATAAAAAATGTGCAATCAGTGCAATAAATTTTGGAGCAGACGCTGTTTACATTGGCGCTCCTTCCTATGGTGCAAGAAAAAACGCCTCTAACAGTTTGTCTGATATAAAAGAAGTTGTTGAATATGCACATAAATTTTTTGTAAGGGTTTATGTGGCGCTGAATACAATTTTAAAAGATGATGAACTAGATGAAGTTCAAAAATTGTTGGATGATTTGTATGAAATTGGTGTCGATGGAATAATAATTCAAGACTTTGGGATATTTAAGCTTAATTTGCCTCCGTTTTTAATTTCTGCAAGTACGCAATGTGATATTAGAGATATTAAAAAGGTCAAGTTTTTTCAGGATATTGGTTTAAAAAGGGTTATTCTTGCTCGCGAAACATCTCTTGAAGATATTAAAAATATCTGCAAAAATTCAAAAATCGAAGTTGAAACTTTTATCCATGGTGCGCTTTGTGTAAGTTATAGCGGACAGTGCTATTTAAGTTGTGCGCTTGGCTCAAGAAGTGCAAATCGCGGCGAGTGCGCACAACCTTGCAGAAGGAAATATACACTTGTAAATGAACAGGGTAGGGTATATGCAAAAAATAAGCACCTTTTGTCTTTAAAGGATTTTTGCGCTGCAGCGCATTTGGATGATTTAATTAAAGCCGGTGTTATTTCTTTTAAAATTGAAGGGCGTTTAAAAGATGAAAACTATGTAAAAAACGTTACTGCGTTTTATAATCTTGCGCTTAAAAACAACAAAAGAATATCATCAGGCAAGGTTTTTTATGACTTTATACCTGATGTGAATAAAAGTTTTAATCGGGGCTTTACAACATATTTTTTAACCGATGCCAACAAGGATATTTATAATTTTGATACTCCAAAACAAGTTGGTGAAAAAATCGGTATTGTAAAAAATATTGGAAAAGATTTTATAGAAATAAAAACAAATGCAAAAATTAACCCGCAAGACGGACTTTGTTATTTTAATGAAGGATTGCATGGGTTTCTTGTTAACAAGGCAATATGCCAAAGAGGAATCGCAAGAATTTATCCGAATTCTATGCCTAAAATTAAAAACGGAGTTGAAATTTTTAGGAATTTTGATATTGAGTTTGATAAAATTTTGACAAATTCAAAGACAAAAAGACAAATAGGAGTTAGCGTAGTCGTATTTGAAGACAGAATCGAAGCTGTGGATGAAAATAATATAAAATGCGCAATCCCTGTTAGTTCGGATGAGTTTGCCAATAACAAGGATAAAATGAAGCTTTTGTATAAGCAGCAGTTAAATAAAACAGGCGAGAGTGATTTTTATATTCAAAATTTTGAATTCAAATGTGAAAAAATACCGTTCTTAAAAGTTTCTCAAATAAATGCTTTAAGGCGCGAGTTGTTTGAAAAATTAATGAAGCTAAGATTGGAAAATTATGAAAAAAGGCGAAATGACAGAAAACACAGAAAAATTACTCCTGTTAATTTTCCTCTTAAAAACAATGACTACAGATTGAATATTCATAACAAAAAAGCAATGGAATTTTACAAGGAGTGTGGTGTTGAGTGTGCAGAGTACTCTTACGAAAGCAATAGAGTACAAAATGCTGAACTTATGCGCACAAAACATTGCCTTAGACGCTGTTTTAACATGTGCTTAAAAAAAGGCGGACAAAAAGAAAATCTTTTTTTAGTCGATGAGAATGGCAAAAAGTTAAAACTTGAATTTGATTGTAAAAACTGTGAAATGATTATAAAAGAGAACTAACCTCTTTGTTTTAAGAGTTGTTCAAGCCTTAACACCTGAGAATTATAAAAATCTGCTTTTTCGGTATCGTTCATTTTTTGTGCAATATTTTTTGCCTGTCTGCTGTAATTTATCTCCTCGGGTGCTATTTCAATAGCTTCTTTTATATATAGCATAGCATTTTCTAAATCGCCCATTGTTTCATATGCGCGAGCAGTTTGAGCATAATACTTTGCAGGCATGGGATTTAGCGTTAGTGCTATTTTAAAGTTCTCAAGAGCTGCTTCGGGTTGACAAGTGTCATTTTGAATAAGTCCCAAGAAATAAAAACCTTCTGCATTGTTTATATCCATTTCGTTTAAAATTTTAAGATTTTCTATTGCAGCATCGTAGTTTTTTAATCTGTAATATATTCTTGCAAAAGAGTTGTAAGTGCTTGGGCACTTTGGTGCACTGTGCTCAAGCCTTTTTGCAAGCTCAAGTGCTTTGTCATAATTCTTATCGTCAATTAATATATCAATCAGTTCTACGGAGTAAAATACTGAATTAGGGTATTCTTCAAGTGCTGTTTCGTATAGCTTTTGTGCGTCTTTGTATAGTTTTAATTGTTTATATATTTTGCCCAACGATTCAATTAGAATAGGGTTTTTTGCATCATCGGGGTTGTTATTGTAATAATTTTCAAGAATTTCTTTTGCTTTTGCATAATTATCAGAATTTAGGTTCAGTGTATTTTTTAAAATTTGAGCGTTGGGATACATTTTTGAATCTTTATCAATTAAATCCAAATACAAGATTGCACTTTTGTTGTCATTTTGTTTGGATAAAATCCAAGCCAATAGGAAATGATGCTCATCAAGTTTGGGTGAAAATTCATCTTTTAGTTTTAAAATGCCTATAGAGCTTTTAATTGCAATTTGTGCTTCTTCAAGCCAGTTAATATCAATGTATGCTTTTGCAAGCTCAAAGCAGCATTTATCGTTGGTATTGTCAAGTTTAATGCAATCAAGATAATTATCTATTGCTTCAAAAAAATTACCTTCAATGTGCTCGATAAGCCCCATATAATAGTGTGCTTGTGAATTTTTTTCAAGTTCTAAGACATGTTTAAAAAGTTTTTTTGCCTCAGCATAGTTTTCTTTTTCGTAATATTTAACAGCAAGGTCAAAACAAGGTTGGGTTAAGGCGTTGTCTTTTTCTATAGCTTTTTTTAAAAAATCTTCTTCTGGGTATAGTCCCGTTTTTGACATAATGTATAGTATTTGCGCATTATTCTTAAGCTCGTCGCTAAAAGTTTCGTACAGTTCTTTCATTTTGTCAAAGTATTTTAGTTTATATAAAATTTGTAAATGTGCTATAAAATAATCTGCATTTTGAGTTGTTTTTAAAAGCTTTTGTGAAATTTCAAGGGCTTTATTATACTGTCCCAAATTAAAATAAATCTTAGACATTTCATCTAAGGAGTGCGTATGGTTTTTGTCTATGTCTAAAACTTTTTCGTATTCTTCCAAAGCTCGTTCATAATTTTTTAAAAGCGCATATAAATCGGCAATCTGAGAAATTATTTCTATATTAGCCTTTCCGTTTTCACACTCCAAGGCCTTATAGAGCATCTCTATTGCTTCTTTGTAAAGTTTAGAATTTTTTAGTTCAAAAGATTTTTTAATGTAGTCTATTGAATTTTCGTTGTTTAAATCCATACTGCTATTATATTTTTTTATTTAATCATTTGCAACTAATTTGCTTTACAACTAAAATAAAAATATGATTAATAATAAAAAAGTAGTTGTAATTATGCCCGCTTACAATGCGGAAAAAACTTTAGAAAAAACATTTTCGGAGATTTACAGGAAAATTGTCGATACTGTTATACTTGTCGACGATAATTCGGATGATAATACAAAGGAAATAGCTAAAAAACTTGGTATTACAACAGTTGTGCATAAAAATAACTTAGGTTACGGCGCAAATCAAAAATCTTGTTATATTGCAGCGCTTAGAGAGGGGGCGGATATTGTTGTTATGCTGCACCCTGACTATCAATATACGCCGAAATTAATTCCTGCAATGGCTTCTATGATAGCTTTTAAAGAGTATGACGCCGTTATTGCATCAAGAATGTTGACAGGTTCCGCGCTTAGAGGTGGCATGCCCTTATATAAGTTTATATCAAACAAATTTCTTACATTTTTTCAAAATATTTTTTGCGGAAAATCTTTATCAGAGTACCACAGCGGATTTAGGGCGTTTAGTGCTGAAATATTAAAAACCTTGCCGTTGGCAGAGTGTGATAATGACTTTATTTTTGATAATCAAATGCTTGCGCTTGTTTTTTACTACGGTTTTAAAATTGGCGAAATTTCTTGCCCCACAAAGTACTTTCCCGATGCAAGCTCGATTAATTTAAAACGCTCAATTAAATACGGTTTGGGTGTTTTGGGGGTTAGTGTCGAGTATTTTCTTGCAAACTTAGGAATTTACAAGTCAAAAATCTTTAGAAAAGATGCAAAAAAGCTGGATGAAAATGCGCAACTTGAATATTACTCTATATAAAAACGTTTTGTACAATCTTTCTGTTTGTTTAATAGTATTCTTTGCTTGTTTTGCAAGAATTTTTGTATATTTGCAAAATCGTCCATTGTGGCGTGATGAGTGCGCATTAGCTCTTAATGTCATTAACGCTGCTTCATTTGAGCAATTTTTGACTCCGCTAAATTATGACCAGTGTGCGCCTTTGTTTTTTATGCTATTTAGCAAAATTATGACAATATTTTTCGGTGCTAGTGAGCTTGTGCTCAGGTTTTTACCTTTCTTTTTGTCACTATGTTCAATATTTTTATTTTATTATTTAACAAAAAATATTTTCAAAAACAGATTTGCAACAGTAATTGCGAACGCACTATTTGCTTTTAATGTGCCACTTATATACTATACTCAAGAATTTAAGCAGTACGGTGTTGATGTTTTTGTTTGTCTTTTGGCATTAATTATTTTTTCAAAATTCAATATTCAAAAATACAATGTCAAAAAATCTGTTTTGTTTGGTTTTCTAGCTTTTTTACCGCTTTTGCTTTCATACACCTATGCTTTTGTTGCAGGTGCATATTTGTTTTATGAAATTGTAAAATCAAAAGCAAGGTTGAATAAAAATTTTTATGCATTTTTTGTGACACTTTTAATTTTTGCTCTTACTTTTTCTTGTTTTATTTTACTGCCTTCAAGAAGTGCTATGATGGGCACAAATCCTCAATATTGGCAAAATGGTTTTATAACTTCGCTACTCGGCGCAGTTCGCATTTTTGTTGAAAACTTGAGATATTATTTTGCGCCAAATACATTGGTTTTGTTTAGTGTGTTATTATCTTTGTTTGGTTTTTTGCACGTTCTTAAGCGCGCAGATAAAAAGACATATGCTTTAATTTTACTCTCTCTTGCTTTTGGTATTTTTGCCTCAATTCTAAATATTTATCCTATTATGAAAAGGCTTGCACTATGGTCAGTGCCTAGCTTAATAATTTTAATTACCGCAGGATTTGACTTTAACTATACTAAATCCAAAAAGTCTTTTTTAGGTTTTTTATTATTGTTGGTTTTGTTTGTTTTTTCGTTTTTTGGATATTTTGGCGGTTATTTAAAAAGCTTTTGCAAAAATGGAGTATACTCTATTGTAACTTATTTCCACTCAAGCGAAGATGCAAGATATGGTTTGAAACTTGTAAAACAAAATCTTGATGCAGAAAACGAAACCCTTGTTCTTAATGTTGCTTCTGTTGTTGAGTATGAATATTATTCGAAATATTTTAACTTTGTGCTTGAAAACATTATTGTCATAAATCCTACTGGCTATTCAAGGGAGCAATATTTTAAAGAATTGGAGAAAAATTTGAAAAAAGGTAAAACTTATATGTTTTACCATTCTTATGATTATATGAGCGCAAAAGTATCCCCTTATTTAGAAGAATGGATTTTAAAAAATGCCAAAAAAATACATTTTATTACAAAATATGACCGCTCATATTTTGTAAAAATTACCTATTAAACAGTCGTAGAAAGACTTGGAGCAATTATAATAAACTGCCTTACAAGTTCTTTATCCCACTGAACACCGGCGCCGAGTTTTAGAATTTCACAAGCTTTTTCGACACTTAGACCTTTTCTGTAAGGTCTGTCTGATACAAGCGCATGGTAAGCGTCAGCAATAGATACTATTCTTGCATTAAGAGGTATTTCTTCACCCTTCAAACCACAGGGGTAACCAGTACCATCCCAATGTTCATGGTGATATTTAACCATAGGAATAAGGTCGCGCAACGATTCGTTTGGCGCAAGCACTTTTTCTGCACCTATTACAGGGTGTTGTTTCATTATTTCCCACTCGTCATCATCGAGCATTGCAGGTTTTCTTAATACGTTTTCAGGAATACCTATTTTTCCGATATCATGTAACAGTGCACCAAGTTTTATGCGCTCAACCTCTGCTTCAGGTAGTTGGATTGCCCTTGCAAGAGCTTCCGAGTATCTTGAAACAAGGCTGGAGTGACCTTTTGTATATGGGTCTTTAGCATCTATTGTTCCTGCCAGTGATGTTACAACATCTAACATGTGTTTGCTTGATAAAATTTGTTCGTTGTGGAATTTGTGTATTAATTCTTCTTCAAAATCAACACCAATTTGTGCGTGTTTTTTGGTCAACACTTCTGCAAAGCATTTTAGCGCCTCGTCATCCCAGAAGTTATAGTCTTCAGATGTAACTATTACACAGCTTCCGCTTTCATAACATTTACTTTTTGAGATGTACATTGCTTGTTCTGCTAACAGTACAAGTTTTTCATGATTTTTTGATGTTTGAGGGTATGTTGCAATACCGCAGCTGAGTTTAACCGGGCCAACATCGTCAATAAGTACACAAGACAGTGCATAAGACAAATATTCCGCGATGTATTTAGCTTCATCCGTTGATGTATTTGGCATAATGATACTTATTTCATCGCCGCCGTACCTGCCTGCAAAGTCTGTATTTCTTATATTCTGTTTGATTTTTTTAGCGACTGATTTAATTATTTCATCGCCTTTAGCATGTCCAAACTCTCTGTTTATTTGTGAAATATTTAAAATATCAAATATACAAACGGAAAGCGGAGAATTAGACTTGTTACAGCTTTCAATTTGTCTTATAAGTTCTTCTTGGAAACATTTATGGTTAGCAAGTCCTGTTAAGGAGTCAATATCGGTGTTTTTATCCACAAGTTCGGCAAGATTTCTGTTCTGAACAAAAATTGCAATATAGCTTGATAAAAATTGGTATAATTCGGTGCAACTGTTAACTTGGTTGTCTCCGACAATAAATACACCCAAACACTCGCCAAAAGATACAAGAGGTAAAATAATGCAAGGAGAGCTGTTTAAATAGTTTGCCTTTAAAAATTTGTTGTCTTGGCAAGTTTGAATTGTTTTTGTTTGATAACACTTAATTAAGGGGTTTGTGTCATCATTGAGCATTATTTTTGTATTGTATATTGAACCTATCTTATCGATTAATTTTACGTTAACGCAGTTAGATTGGGCATTTAGCAGACCTATTGCACTAAAGTTTGCCTGCATATTTGTTGATAAAATATTATGCAATACATAGAAAAGCTGTCCTAAGTCTGTTTTTTGAGCGAACGCTTCATTTATAATTTTTAAGGTTTGTTTATAGTTTATATTTAAGTTTTTAGTATTTAAATTGGACGAATAACCACCGTAAAGCCTGTTTGCACTTGTTCTGTTGCTTTGAGGCATGTTCTTTTGGTTATTAATGGGGTTTGAAAACAATATATTTATTTTACTGTCTTCCGATTTTATATCTGTTTCGCCCGTTTGACCTGTATTATGGGGATTTTTGTAATAATTCACGTCAACCTTCCGCAAAAATTCTTCACTTTGTTACTATAATAAATCACATACAGATTAATAATTGCCTTTTTTGTTAAGAATTATAACATAAAAATTTTAAAAAAGAAGTGTATCTGCTACTATTGTAAAGTTTTTGGGATAAATAGTAACATTTTAAGAGATGATTTTTCTCCGTTTAGAATTTGAATATTATTTTTAGGTAAATTTAAAATATCACTTAAATATTTTATAATTTCCTTATTGGCCTTGCCGTCAACCGCAGGTTTTGCGATTTTAAGTTTAATGTACTCATCAAAAAATTCAATGGAATTTTTCTTTGAATTTGCGCTGACTTTTACCTGCAGCTTTATTTCTTGTTTTGTATTTTGTATGAGATTAATAAGTTCTTGCAGGTTATTTAAATTAATATTCTTATTTACATCATTTAGCATATAGAAAAATAGTGTCCAAAGTTGTAAAATTCCTATTATAATTATATATTAGAAAAAAATTATGTCCTAGCTTGTAATTTTTGAAGAACTTAAAGAACTTTTAAAAAAGCAAAATCGCTCAGATGACGAGATTGCAGATATTGAGCGCGCTTTTGAATTTGCAAGAAAATTACACGAGGGTCAATATAGAATTTCTGAAGAACCATATATTGTTCATCCTGTTGAAGTTGCAAAAATTTTAACTGAGTTAAAAGCAGACAAAGGCAGTATTATTGCGGCTTTTTTGCATGATATTCTAGAAGATACCGACACTCAGCCTGAAGAAATTGAACAAAATTTCGGCGCGGAGGTATTAAAGCTTGTGCAGGGTGTAACAAAACTCGGCAAATATCAGTTTAAATCCAAAGAGGAACGTCAGGCAGAAAACTTTAGGCGAATGTTTATTGCAATGGCGCAAGATGTCAGAATTATTTTTCTGAAACTTGCTGACAGATTGCATAATATGCGCACATTGGGTTATATGGCCGCAAATAAGCAAAAAAGAATTGCACAAGAGACACTTGATATTTTTGCTCCGCTTGCAAATCGTCTTGGTATCGGGAAGATAAAAGCCGAACTTGAGGATTTATCTTTAAGATACATAAATCCTGAAAAATATTATGAAATAGCAAAACTTGTCGCCCAAACAAAAGTTGAGCGTGATGCTACAATTTCGACTCTTATTGATGAAATTAAAGCAAGTTTAAAAGAAAACAACATAAAAGCAAAAATAAACGGTCGTGCTAAGCACTATTACAGTATTTATAAAAAAATGGAGAGGTTAAACGTTACTTTTGATCAGTTGTATGATGTAAGCGCTATAAGAGTTATAGTAGATGACGAAAAAACTTGTTATGAGGTTTTGGGCATAATTCACTCTCGCTTTAAACCAATTCCGGGAAGGTTTAAAGATTATATTGCAATGCCAAAGGGTAATATGTATCGCTCTTTGCACACTTCTGTTATAGGTTCGAAAAACAAACCCGTTGAAATTCAAATAAGAACAAAAGAAATGCACGAAGTTGCAGAATATGGTGTTGCTGCGCACTGGAGATATAAAGAATCCGGTTCGGTTAAATCTGATAACAAATATGATTTACAGTTCTCTTGGATGCGCAAAATGATGGAAATCGACAAGGATTCTTCAAATGCAAAAGACTTTGTCGAAAGCGTAAAGTTGGATTTGTTTTCTGATCAGGTATTTGCTTTTACGCCGGCGGGTGACGTTATAGATTTACCTGCAAATTCTACTCCGGTTGATTTTGCTTATCGTATTCACACCGAAGTTGGACATAGAACTGTCGGTGCTCTTATTAACGGCAGAATAGCTCAACTTGACACAAAGCTTAAAAATGGTGATATAGTTGAAATTTTAACCTCTAAGCAATTTATGCCAAAAATTGACTGGCTTAATTTTGTTGTTACAAAAAGTGCTGTTTCAAAAATTCGTCTTTGGTTTAAAAAATATAACAGAGAAGAAAATATTGAAATCGGCAGAGCCAATCTTGAGATATATATAACAAAACCTGTTTTTGATGAGCTTTTAAAAACGGGTGAAATTGAGCGCGCAGCAAGAGAAATGAACTATAAATCTCAGGATGATTTATTTGCTGCCATCGGATACGGCGAAACAACTTTGCACAAGGTTGCAAACAAGCTGAAAAAGCCTGTTGTAGTGCAACAAGATATTAAAAATATACCTGAAAAAACACAGCAAGATAACCAAAAGCGCAAAAAAGATTCTAAAAAATACGACATTGTCGGCCTTGAAGATATGCTTTGGAGCCTTGCGAAATGTTGTACTCCAATTCCGGGTGAACCTATTGTTGGTGTAATAACCCGCTCTAAGGGAGTTAGTGTTCACAGGCTGGATTGTAAATGCTTATACGATGTTGAACCAGAGCGCATGATGGATATTAAATGGGCTGATAAAGTTTCAAAAGGCACATATATTGCGCATATAAGGATTGAAACACAAGATAGAGTAGGACTTTTAAGAGATGTGCTTTTGAAAATAGCCGATACAAATATTTCTTATGCAAACAGCTATTCAAAAAACAAAAAATTTGGCATAATAGATTTAGGAATTGAACTTGATAATATAGAAACGCTTAAAAAAGTTATTGCCAATATCCAGTCAATTCCTGACGTTTATTCAGTAAGAAGATTACAACAAAAAGATCAAAATTTCGGCCCTAAACCAAAGAAACACCCTCACAAATACAAGAATAATCATCAGGAAAAGAAACATGAAAATCTTTAAATCAATAAATCATAATCCTGATTTGGCCATTGCCTTAGGATACTTTGATGGCGTACATGTTGCTCATCAAAAGCTTATTTCTCGTGCTGTTGATTTTGCAAAAGAAAACAAAAAAAAATCCGCGGTCGTTACTTTTGAAAATAACCCATCGAATTATTTTAATAAAGAAAAAATTCACAACATTTCGTCAAATGAAGAAAGGCTTGAGAGAATCGAAGCTTTGGGTGTTGATTTTGCATATGTTCTTGATTTTGAACAATATATGCAATACGAGGCGCTTAGCTATCTTCAAGATGTTCTTGTGAAAAATTTTCAACCTTGCTGTATCGTAACAGGTTTTAACCATAAATTTGGCAGGGGCAGACAAGGCGACACTAAACTTTTGGAAAAATATTCTTCGCATTTTAATTATAAATATATTCAACTTACCCCGCAAAAAATCCAAACTTGCCTTATCAGTAGTTCAAATATTCGCGAAATGATAACAAACGGACATATAAGAAATGCTAATTTGCTTTTAGGACATTCTTTTTCTTTAAAAAATAATGTTGTAAAGGGCGAAGCTCTTGCAAGGAAGTTAGGTTTCCCGACGGCAAATATTTTTTGGCCCAATAATATTGTGCATCTGCCACATGGGGTGTATTTTGGTTACGCCGTTGTGGATAAAACCTATCCCGCTATCATAAACTGGGGTAAAAGGCCGACATTTGACGGCAGCGATGAAGAAATTGTTGAAACACATATTTTAAATTTTGACTCTCAAATATATGGCAAAATCATTAGAGTTCTTTTTGTTATGAAAATCAGAGATGAGATTAAATTCCCCAATCAAGAGGCACTTGTTAAGCAAATAGAAGAAGATGTGCAAACAGCAAGAAAGCTTGCAAGATTATCTTAATATTAAATTTGTAAGTATAAAAAATAAAACATAGCAGTAAAAAATATATGCTCCACATAATTTGGAAATACTCATTTTTCTCCCTTTGTTAAACTCAAAATCGTTTTGTTTATACTCATAAAATATTCTTTAAATAATTTAAGTGAATTGCCCTGCTGGGCGGTTATTTTTAATTTTTAACATATTTTAACATTTCTTGCATATTCTGATTGTAAGTGTTACAATTACACCCGCTCCGGTTTTGGAGAAAGTGACCATCACTAATACTTTTGTAAAAATATCTACATATATTCTAGAAAATTAGCAATTTTATTTTTATTTGTTTTTTTCAAAAGTATGATGTGTGGCAAGTAGAGGTTAAATGAAGGTTAACGAAATTAAAATTGCGCCGCATAATGGCCCAAAGAGCAACAACAACAAGTCTGAAACCAGTTTCAGAGGTGTTACGGACGGTCTTATAAAATTTTGGGAAGCAGTAGATAGGGGCGGACTTGCTGCAAGTTTTACCGTTCAGGATATGTTGGGTACAAATTTCCCGAGAACTTGGGCTGCAAAAGATGTAGGTAAAGATTTAACGGGAAAAAACAACTGGGGAGCAGTTTTAGAAAACGGATTGCGTGAATTTTTAACAGGGCCAAGCATGTTTGTTGTACCCGGTCTTGTTTTGTTTTCTTCAATGAAATTGGGTGGAAAATCTAATGGTGTTCCTGTTCAAACAATAAAAGATTTTGCTGAAATTTTAGAAAATTCAGGTGTTTCAACAGAAAGCAAAGAATTATTTAAACAAGGTTTCTATACAAATGTATTAAAAAGAGTTTTTGGTAACTTTGACGGAATAGAAAATCTTGAAAATCTTGCTAAAAAAGGCATTAACCTTGATGATTACGTTAGCGAAATTATCAGGATGGAAGGCGCAGATAAAAAAGGATTATGGAAGAATATTAGAAATGTCTCCATGCCTGATTCTAAAGAAGAAATCTTGGCCGGTATTGTTAAGCGCTTTGTAAGCGACAAGAAAGCAAACACAACCGGTTACCCTGATTTCTTGATGGCTTTGATTACCGATAAAAAATATATTTCAGATGCAAGAAAAACAGGTGCTTTTGAAATAAAAATTGATGACTTGATTGACAGAATGGTAAAATACTCTGACGACTTGTTTGAATCTTTTGGAAAATCATCATCTAATTTTGATGACCACTTAAAAAGTTTTACAAAAAGAAGAATGGGTTCAAGGTTTGCTACAAACATTTTAATGGGTGTATTTACTGCGGCTGCAATGTGGTTTATACCTAAAATTTATACTGTCAACAAAACAAACCCTGAGACTGATCCTGTAAGACAAAAAGCAAATGAACTAAGAAACGGACAAGTTGCACAACAAAAGGATGTTAGCTTTAGCGGCGGCGGAATTAGTAAGCTTATGTCAAATATAGGCGATAAAGTTGCCCCAGGCGGACAAGGTTTGCTTTCTAAAAAGGCAGCATCTCTTGAAAGTAACTGGATTAATGTTGCAAGACCTATATTTTATACTTTAATTACTTGTTTTACTCTTGTTCCAAGGCT
Organism: Candidatus Gastranaerophilales bacterium; assembly: GCA_944324895.1. Lineage (GTDB taxonomy): Bacteria > Cyanobacteriota > Vampirovibrionia > Gastranaerophilales > Gastranaerophilaceae > Galligastranaerophilus. The sequence goes on along the minus strand of CALUYC010000020.1, from coordinate 18,774 downwards.
AATTCAGTCTACAAAAAGAGATATTGAAAGTTCAAAGAAAAACGGCGGTCCTATCCAATGGGATGAAACCTCGAATATATTAAGACGTGATATTACAACAATTTTAACAATTCTGTTTGCAATGGAAGGTATGGGCTCTGTTATGGGTCTTAACGCTTCTAAAAAAAGCGGTATTGTTTTAACAAGCGATATTTTGCGTCCTGAGGACGGATTGTTCAGGAAATTTATTAAAATATTTAACCCTGAAGGCGGCGTAAAAGTCTTAAGTAAAGCTAAAACTACGGCACAAATGTCTAATTTTGCAAATTTGGATCAATTAATGAGATTCTTTGAAAAAAATCAGGAAAATAACGGCAATTTATATAAACTTTTACATATTGATGCAAAAAATGCAAAAGATGGCGCTGAAACTTTGTATGCTGCAGCAAAGAAAGTCTTTGGCGAAATAATTGAAAATGAAGACCTAAAAGTTGAAGACTTGCTAAGTGCAATTAAACAAAATGCTCCTAAGAGCGAAGATGTAAAAGGACTTTTAGATTTATTAAATAATGTTGATAAAAACCCTCTTTTAAAATTCGCAAACAGGCTAAATGCAATTTTCCAAACTGTTTCCTTGGCTATCGTTACAGGATTCTTGGGTTTTGGGTTGCCTAAAATCAACGATTTTATTATCCAGAAAAAATATTTAAAAGATAAAAATACACTGCACCCAAAATATAACGACCCAAATGTACCTATTCCGGATTACAGTATATTAAACAATTTAAAACCTTTTGAGCGTGAAACATACCAGTATTTCTTAGGAAATGCAAAATAAATAAAAAAGCGAGGGGTTAGACCCCTCACTTTTTTATATATAGAATTCTTATTCTTCAATTTTGCGTCTAATGTCAACTTTGTCAGAATATTTTTGGTCGATTGCACCTGCGTTATATGCACCTTCTTTGCTAATGCCGTAAGCTGCAATGGCTGCAAGAGCTGTGCCTGCTAATGCAATAGCTTTAGTTGAGCCTGGTAATTTATTTAGCTTTGTTAATACTTCTTTTGCTTTTGGTGCTAATTTCTTGAATGTTTCACTGTTTGCAACTTGTGTCAGAACTTTTCCAACATAGCTGTTTACTTTTGATGATTTTGTTGCGGCATATGTAGCACCACCTATTGCAGCAGTTGTTAATACTCCTTTAACGCCTGTTTTCATTTGGTTGTTAAGTTGGTCTTTTGTATAGCCAAATCTTTCGTTCAAATTGCCTTCTTGTAATACTTTAATGCTTGTTCCTGCACATGTTTTTATTGGCATCATAATTCCTGTTCTCCTTTTTTAATTTCTCTACTAATTCAAAAACGTTTCTGATGAATTAATAAAAAAAAATTATTTTTAAAAAATGCTAATTACAAGCAACATAACCGCTAAAAATTATAAAATACAGAAAGAATAATTCTTTTCAGCTTTACAATACTTAATATATATTTACTAAATTAGATATATTGTACCTAAAAATATTAAAAATACTGATTAAATTTCGTTAAAAATAAGTCAAAATGAAACTATACTTATTTTAACGGTATTATTATGGATATTAAAAGGCTACTAGGAAAGAAAATAAAACAATATCGAATTCTGAGAAACTACACTCAGGAGGAACTTGCTGAGAAACTGAATATTTCTCAGCGAACACCAAGCGGCATTGAATGCGGTGCAAATTTTCTAACAGCTCAGACTTTAGATAAAATTCTTGAAGTGCTTGAAATTACACCTGACGATTTGTTTTATTTGAACTATTTAAGACCAAACAAAGAGCTTGTAAACGAGCTTGTAAATGATATAAAATTACATCTTAACGACACTGAAAAATTGCATATTATATATAAAGTTGTAAAATCTATAATAAGAGACTAGTTTTACTTTATAACTTTTAAATCGGCTGCTTTATTTCTTCTCGTGCTATATATTTCGCAAATTCTTCCTACAAGCGATTTTGTTGTATCCGAATGGGGTTTTCTTGCAATATATTTTTTATAGTATCTTATGGCACGAGAATACTTATTCATTTTATCAAAACAAATTCCAAGACCTAAATTTGCTCTATAATACGCAGGATTTATGCTTAAAATCTGATAAAACAAATACGATGCTTCACTATAGCGCTCAAGTGTTATAAGTAACCCTGCTTTATGATTGTATGCAGGAATATAATTTGGGTTTTCATCAATTATTTTTTGATAAATACTAAGTGCCATTTCCTCCTCACCCAATAGTTCATGGGAAATTGCAAGCTGAATTTGAGCATTTATATTTGACGGATTAAGTTTTATTGTGCGTATAAAATTTTTTCTTGCCTCTTGCGAATTTGCATTTAAAAGGTGGTTAAGCCCAAGTTCATAGTATATTTCAGAATCAAATCTGCTCAGTGTTTTTGCTTTTACAAGGTGATTTATTGCTTTATCATAGCATTTAATTTGCTTATATGCCTTTGAAATTTCCTTGTACAGTGCAGTATCAGGTTTTGTAAATATCATAGACATCAAGTATTCTTTTATTGCTTGTCTGTAGTTTTTTTGATTCATAAATTTTCTTGCAAGTTTAAAGTGCTCGCACTCTCTGTTGTCAACATTTTGCAAGAATTTTTCAAATTTTTCTTCACTACAGGTTGTTACTTTAATGCCCATAAAATTATCCCTCACTATAAGTTTATGTTTATTTGCAAAAAAATAGATTAACCTTTAGGATGAATTTTATAACCATCATAAGATTTATTTTTGGTATAATTTTAAAAAAACAAAGGAGGCAAATTGGATATAGTTGAGTTTTTAAAATCTCTAAAGTGGTCAACAATATTAAATATCGTTTTCACATTAATATTTTTCATTTTTGCGCTTAAATTTGTAAAAACTTTTATGGTGCATCTTTTTGAAAGAATAAAAAAACGCGCAAAAGATATTGAAACGGCAAAGAATTTTGATACATTATGTATAATTTCAATAAATGCAATTAATTTTATAATTTTTATTTTTGTTGCAATTAATATATTAAATCATTTGGGTGTGGATGTTCGTCCAATTATAACTGCTGCAGGAGTTTTAGGTGTTGCTGTAGGTTTTGGTTCAAAAAGATTTGTCGAAGATTTGCTCTCCGGTCTTACCATTTTATTTGAAGGGCAAATTCGCGTAGGAGATGTTGTTGAGATACAAAATGTGACAGGAACTGTTGAAAAAATTACACTTTCTATAATAATTTTAAGAAGTATTGATGGCGCTGCGCATTTTATAAGAAACGGTATGGTCGATATGGTGACAAATTATACGCGAGGTTATTCGTATTCACTTGTAGAAATACCTGTTGCCTATAAAGAAAATATTGCACATGTTATGGAAGTAATTAAAAAAATCGGTGAAGATTTAAGATGTGAAGACGATTGTAAAGATAAAATCTTGGGCGAAATTGAAGTTTTAGGGTTAGATAAATTTAACGACAGTTCAATTACTATCTTAGCCAGGTTTAAAACCTTGCCTCGTCACCAGTGGGAGGTTAAGAGAATATTTAACCTCAGAATAAAAGAAAAATTCGATGAATTAGGCATTGAAATACCGTTTAACCAACTGGTTGTAACACAAGTTAAAAATTAAAAAAGCGGGGTTTAAACCCCGCTTAAGTTTTATAATGACATAATGTAGTTTGTAAGTGTTCGAACCATAACACCTGTTGCACCCTTGTTCAGCTCTCTGTAGGGTTTATCAATAAATGCAGTTCCTGCTATGTCAATGTGCGCCCAATTTTTGCTCTTTGTAAAGTTTTGCAGAAATCTTCCCGCTACACTTGCACCTGCAAATCTTGAGCCTGTATTTCTCATATCGGCAATATCGCTTTTCAGCATATCTTGCATATCGTCAAATATTGGCAATTCCCAAAGAGTTTCGCCTGATTTTTTGCCGATATTGATTATATTTTCAATCATATTATGGTTGTTACCCATAATGCCTGTTATATTTTGACCCAGTGCAACAATACAAGCGCCCGTCAGGGTTGCAATATCGATAACCTCATCAGCGTTAAGCTCATCGGCATAAGTTAGAACATCGGCCAAAGTTAGTCTGCCTTCGGCATCAGTATTGTCAACTTCTATTGTTTTGCCGTTTTTAGCCGTAAGGACATCGCCTTGTTTGTATGAACTACCGCTTGGCATATTTTCGCAAAGTGCACTTAGCACATGGACTTCAACATCGGGTTTGAGTGCGGCTATTGCCTGAATAACCCCTAAAACCGTTGCGCAGCCTGACATATCTGTTTTCATTGTAAGCATTGAGTTAGCAGGTTTTATGTCTAAGCCACCTGAGTCAAATGTAATACCCTTGCCTATAAGGACAATTTTCTTTTTAGCTTTTTTGGCGGGTTTATATGTTAAATGTATAAATTTTGGTTCTCTTTCACTGCCTTGTCCGACCGCAAGGAAAGCATTAAAGTTCATGTCTGACAGTTGTTTTTTGTTATAAATCTTTATTGTTAGGCCTAAATCGGTGCTTAGATTTTTAGCAACCTGCGAAATTGTTTCCGGTGTTGCGTTTTGAGCAGGTTCGTTAATTAAGTCCTTTGTAAAATCCATTGCCGAGCAAAGAATTTTTGCACTATTTACCCCTGCTTTTGCTGATTTTTCATCTTTTGTATCGTAGGCTACAATTCTAACTTTTTTAATTTGCGGAGTTGATTTCTTGGTTTTGTATTTGTCGTAGTCATACATTGCAATTAGCATTCCTTCGCTCATTGCATTGGCGCAACTTTGCGCATCAAAATTGCCGCTTGTAAGTCCGAGTAATTCGATTGAAACATTTTTTATGTTTAGTGACTTGTCAAGCTGTTTTATAACTTTTGCACATAACTCTCTCAGTTTTGAGCAGTCAAATTCTTTCTTTTTACCTAAACCCACAAGCATTAATTTATCTGCAGGGATTTTTAATTGCGTGGGAACAATAACGCTGTCTGCAAATTTTCCTTTAAAACCTTCACTTTTAATAAGATAGTTGCTTATTAACCCTTTTAATGATTTATCTACTATTGTTTGTGCGGGGTTTAGATTTTTATCATCTTCAAAAATGCCCAGTACAACTACATTTGCAAGAATTGTAGTCAAATCCTGATGTTTAACAGAAATATCCATCTTTTATCTCCTTTATGTATTCAAGCGCAATGTTTGAAAGTATGGCGCTTTTTTCTTCTTTATTTTTTCTTATTTTTTTGTCAAATTCCACCTTTTTTATTATACCCCAGTTTGCATTAACAGGCTGAAAAGATTTGTGTCCTTCAAAAGTTATGTACTCTAAAAGCGCGCCAAGCATACATTTTGAGTCAAGCTCAAGAAGCTTTTCCCCTTTTAAGCGCCTTAACATATTAATTGCCGCAAACAGTCCTGTTGTTATACTTTCATTATAGCCTTCAACTCCTGTAATTTGTCCTGCAAAAAATAAATCAGGATTATTTTTTGTTTGCAGAGTTTTGTTTAAAATTTTTGGGCTGTTAATAAAAGTATTCGCATGCATTACGCCGTAACGTACAATTTGCGCGTTTTCAAGTCCAGGGATTGAATTTAAAAGTCTTTTTTGCTCACCCCACCTCAGGTTTGTTTGAAATCCGACTAAATTGTATAAGTCTGCCTCTTTATCGTCTTGTCTTAATTGGACAACCGCATAAAACTGGTAATTTTTATGTTCTTCTTTTTTGCTTCGTTTGTCAAAAAGTCCAACAGGTTTCATAGGGCCAAACCTTAGAGTATCTTTTCCTCTTGAGGCAAGGACTTCAATAGGCATGCAGCCTTCAAAATACTTTGCTTCAAAGCTTTTTAGAGGAATTTTTTGTGCCGTTGTTAAGATATTGTAGAAAATTTCATATTCGTTTTTTTCCAAAGGGCAATTAATAAAATCAGCCTCGCCCTTATCCCAACGGCTGGCATAAAATGCTTTTTCAAAATTAATGCTCTCTTTTTTGACAATGGGTGCTATTGCGTCAAAAAAATGAAAATTATCTTCCCCTGTTAATTTTTTAATTTCTTCACAAAGAATGTCGGATGTTAGCGGCCCTGTTGCAATTATAGCGGGTACGTTAGGAATTTGTGTAATTTCTTCTCTTATTACTTTAATATTTGGGTGATTTTTTATAAGTTCGGTTATTTTTGCGCTAAAACCTTTTCTATCGATTGAGAGTGAATTTCCGGATGGTACACGATTTGCAAACGCTTCTTTCATAAGAGTTGAGCCTAATAATAAGGCTTCCTCTTTTAAAAGCCCTGAAGCACTTGATGTTCCAACTGCACCCAAACTGTTTGAGCAAACAAATTCTGCAAAATCTTCACTTGTATGCGCACCTGTAGTTTTTTTTGGGCGCATTTCGTACAATTCTACTTCTATTCCGTTATTTGCCAAATATAATGCTGCTTCTGAACCTGCCAACCCTGCGCCTGCAACAACTACCTTCAATATTTTAACTCCTCAAAGGATGCAGTATCGCCATAACTTAACATGTGAACAAAAGCATACAGCGGTTTTGGCGAGAATGCTCTGCTGCCGGCTTTTAGGAGTGCTCTTAGGGCTTCTCTAAAGTTTGAAATTTCAAGATTTGTAGCAGACGAGGTCATATTATCAAAATGGTTGCAAACAGCTATAATTTGAGCATATTCGCTAATCATTGTTGAGGATATACCATAGGGCCAGCCTGTACCGTCCATTCTCTCATGGTGCTGAAGGGCAACACGCGCTATGTTTTCGCTGAGTTTTAATTCTGTTTTTATTAATCTGTGACCGTTAAGAGGATGTTTTTTATAAGCAAGTTCTTCATCTTTTGTCATTTTTGATGTGTCACTTATCTCCCCTGTTAACTCTATTTTTCCAATATCATGCAAAAGTGCACTGAGTGCTATTTCCATAATTTGTACTTCATTGTACTCTAATTTGTTTGCTAAAAAGACGCTAAAAATAGCTGTGTTTAGCGGGTGTATGTTTTTATGTTCGCCCAACAGTTTTAATTCCGAGAAAAATTGCACATTTTTTCTGATGAGTTGTGAATCTTTTATAATTTTGTCCCTAATTTCAAGTATCATTGATTTTGCGCGCATTACATCGCTTTGATTGAATACGCTCATTGCATTTATATAGCTTGATTTTAGTTCAATTTGAGTTTGAAAATCTATTTTAGATTTTTTGTTTAACGGGCCATATTTTTTAATATCATCTTGTGATGTGCTGTAACTTTGAACCGTTCTTTTTCTTGCATCATTTATTTTATTTTCTTGTTTTTCTTCCGTTTTTTCTTCTTTTCTGTATAGAACCTCATGGTTTCTTACAAGCAAAATTTTACCGGGGGTTAGGATTTCTCCGGCTTCAAGAATTTTTGTCCCTTTAGCATCGTACAAATCGTAAGGGAGTACTTTTTGTGAAATTATTTCTTCACTGGATACAATTATCATTACTAAATTATAACCCTGTTTTTTTAAAAATACACACGTTATTTGTATGATTATGATAGAATTTTGTTATGGATACGCTTGTAAAATATTCATATGATGAACTTGAAAAATACGTTGAATCTTTGGGTGAAAAAAAATTTCGTGCAAAGCAGCTTTTTTCTTGGATTTATTCAAAATCTGTTTCTGATTTTGACATGATGAGTGATGTTAAAAAAGACTTTAGAGAGAAATTAAAAAATTGTGCAATTATTTTGGATACAAAAATAAAGAAAAAACAAGTTTCATCTGACGGTACTATAAAGTATCTAATAGAGTTTTGCGACGGTAATTGTGCAGAAACAGTGCTCATGCGCTTTGACAATCGCTCTAACCTTAGCGCATGTGTTAGTTCGCAGGTCGGTTGTTATATGGGTTGTGATTTTTGCGCAACTGCAAAAAGAGGCTTTATAAGAAATCTTGAACCATATGAAATTTTGAGTCAAATTTTAACCATTCAACAAGATACAGGTCTTAAAATAACAAATGTTGTGTTTATGGGTCAGGGTGAACCGTTAAATAACTATGACAATGTATATAAAGCGATTGAAAAAATTAACGAATATTTAAGCATTGGTATTAGAAGAATTACGCTTTCCACTTGCGGAATTGCGCCAAAAATCAGACAGCTGTGTGAAATGGAACTTGTACCTACGCTTGCAATTTCTCTACATTGCGCTGATAGCAATATAAGAAAGCAAATTATGCCTGTTGAAAATAAATACAACCTTGAGGAACTTAAAAAATCTCTCAAATATTATTGCGAAAAAACAGGTAAAAGGGTTACGCTTGAATATGTTTTAATAGGCTCACTTACCGATACAAAAGAAATGGCACAAAAGCTTTGTGAGTATATAAAAGATTTAAAATGCAATATTAATCTTATTCCATATAATCCTATAGGTGATAATAAATACAAAAAGCCCAACAAAAAAGATATAATGATTTTTAAGTATTTGCTCGAATCGCAAGGAAAAAAAGTCACAATAAGACTCGAGCGCGGGGCGGATATTGATGCTGCATGCGGACAACTTGCGGGAAAAGTTTAGTTAAAAAGCACTCTTTAAAGAGTGCTTTAATGCTTTATGCGATGAGGTTATTAACTGATAAATGAAGAATATTGTTGTTGCAGTTTTGAAATCATCTCATCCATATACTGAAATTGTTTTGTAAGTTGAGATTCATAAGAGTCAAGACTTTCGTATGCTCTTGTGATTCTGTCTTCCTGAGTCGAAATTAATCTTGAAACAGATTCGCTTTTTACGGCAAACATACCATTTGTAGGATCCAGTACATTTTCAACTTTAGATAGCATTTGGTCAAATATGCCTGTCTTGTCGCCGCTATACCCGCCCGAGATAAGGTTTTTAACAGAGTTTGAATCTTTTGCCCAAGCTTTATCAAAAGCTTCTTCGTCAAATACAAGAGTTTTTGCGGAGTTTGAAACATCTAACCCTGCATCACCTGTAGAGATACCTATTTGAGACAACATGCCAAAAGAACCGTTGTCGCTAACTATTGAGCTAACCATATTACGAAGTTCGTTTTGAATACTTCTCATATTAATATCCATTTTAAGATATCCGTCTTGTGCGGTTGCTTCATCAATTTGGTTGACTATTTTATTGTAAGCGTCTACAAATTCTTTTAGCGCACTTTTTACTTCGGTTAAATCGCTTTTTGCGTTGAGTGTGACTTCTTTTACTTCGTCTTCACCGCTGCCGTCAGTTACTTTAAGGGCATTAATTGTAAGACCGTTAATGCCGGTTGTTTCACTTGTTACGGTATTAGAAGAAGAAACAATTTTATTACCGTTAACCGTTAAAATTGCGTTTTGTCCAAGTGTTTGAGAACCGTCAGCCAAAGCGCCGTCTTTTGTTAATCCAAAGACATCGAAGAAGTTTGTGCCTTCAGCTTCAAGGCTTATGTTGAACTCACCGGTTTCTTTTGATGTGAAAACCAGTTTATTTGTAAGCGAATCATATTTTGCGCTTACTTTTGCGTCTTCTGTTGTATTTATTTCGTTAATTAAATCTTGCAAAGATGTTTTTTCATTTATTTCAAATTCTACGCCGTTGATTTTAATTGTTCCGGATGTTACTGTTTGGCTAAGACCGCTTTCTTCGCTTGACATTGCCTTGTTTGTCAAGAAAGAACTTTGTACATAAGCGCTTTTAACACTTGTACCTGTAGAATCTGTTAATTTCATGATACTTGTAAAATTAGAAGTATCGGAAAAACTGCCAACAGAGATTTTTTCGCCGCCTGTTGAAGATATTTCAAAAGTACCGTCATCGTTGATTTTTGCTTCAACTTTACCACCGGCTGCGTCGTTAATTTTATTAACGATATCTCCCATAGTATCTTTTGTTCTTTCTATTTCGATTTCATATCTTTTGTTATCTACATAGAAAGAAAAAGTACCGCCTTTTGATTGGTTATTTCCGACTTGTGAATATAGAGTGTCTTCAGTTATAAGTTTGCCGGGGTTAAGTGTACTTTGTGCAACAGTGTTTGTGGCAAGTTGTTCAACAGATACCTTGATATCGCCTGTTGCAAGCCCGCTGTTGCTTGTTGCCGTTACGTACTTATCTGCACTTGAAGTAATATTTGTTTTACCCCAAATATCATTATCGGTGCCTGTTATGACACTTGTAAAGTTTTTAAGTGCGCTTTGTAGAGTTGTAAAAGAAGTTTTTATGGTGCTTAAGGCGCTGCTTTGATTTTCAAGTTCTGTTTTCTTGGTTTCCAAAGGAGTAATTGTGCTTGTTTTCTTTGCTGCAACAAGCTGTTCAATCCAAGATGCAAAATCAAGACCCGAGCCTAATCCGCTAAATTGTATACTCATTTTTTTGATTCCTTATCGATAAAAATTTTAATAAATCCTTTTATATACTTTAGTATATTCCACGATTGAGAAATTATAATCGTATAAAAATTGTAAATGTAATCTTTTGTTACTTTTGAGAACAAATGCAGTAAGGTTCTGCATGTATTATTATATCACAGTTTTTAAGCTTTTTTCTTATTTCTGTTTCAATTTTGTCACAAATGTTATGCGCTTCTATAAGTGTCATTCCGGAGGGTAAGAGTATTGTCATCTGAATAAGTCTTTTTGAGCCTGATTTTGAAGTCCTTATTTGCTTTGTGCCTACAACCCCATGTGCTTGAAAACTATTTATAACTTCATCTATTGCGCTTTTGTCTTCTTTAGGCAATGCACCGTCAAGCAGATTATTAGAACTTTGTTTTGTAAGTTTTATGCCTGTTCTAAAAATTATTGTTGCAACGAAAATTGCGATAATAGGGTCTAAAATATTAAGCCCTGTTATTTTAACTGCAAAAAGACCTGCTATAATACCAAGAGATGAATATATGTCTGCCCTTAAGTGTTCTGCGTCGGTTTTTAGGGCAATAGAGTCTGTTTTTATTGCAACTTTATGTAAGTATGAACTAACTAACCAGTTTACAATAACCGACAAACACATTATGGAAATACCTATTGTTGTTTGTATTTCGTAATCAGTACCGCGTATTATTTTTTCGCAAGCAACAAAAAGTATGTAAAGTGCGGTAATGATAATTAAAATTGCCTCAATAAAACCTGCCAAGTCTTCGTATTTTCCATGTCCAAAGGGGTGGTCTTCATCGGCGGGTTTTGAAGATTTTGAAACAGAAAAATATGCAAGACAAGATGCGCTTAAATCGGCAAAAGAATGCAGTGCTTCTGATAAGACGCTAATGCTCCCTGATAAAATACCTGCTGTTACTTTAATTAATATGAGAACTATATTTGAAAAAATCGACACCGCAGCCGATATTTTCTTTTCATTTGTTTGAGATAAGTTTGTCATTATTCTTTAATATCAATAGATGAGTATGTTTCAGGAGCTTGCGCCATATAAGCCCTTGTTATTTTTTTACCTCTTGATACTTTTTGAAGTTCCTTTTTTAAGTCTTCGCGCCTTTTTTCAAGAAGTTCAATGTTTATTCTCTCGAATTCTTCAATTTTTTTTCTGAATTCGAGTCTTTTTTGTTCTTCTTCCTCGTTTGTTTTTACGGTTTTTTCAAATCTTTTAATGTTTTTTAAAAGTTCCCCTTTGTTCCTCAAAACATCATCAAGGTCTTCTATTTTACCGTTTTCTATTATTTCTTTTACATTTGCACACATTTTGTAAGCTTTTTCATAAAGCATCATAAGGTGATTAAAGTTTTTATTCGTCATCTTCGTCTTCTTCATCATCGTCAAAATTTTCGTACTCATCCTCATCGGAAACATTAACGCCGGAACATAATTTTGTTCTTTCTTTTTGTGCAATGGAAATTGCTTCTTCCCAAGTGGATTTTAATTCTTTTAAAAATTTTAAAACTTCATCAATGGGTGCAATTTCATGTTTCATATTTGCTTGCACAAGTCTTGCAATAAAGTATTCGTAAAGACTTATAAGGTTTTGTGCTAATTCAGGGTTTGGTTCTTTGTCGATTGTGTTGATAAACTCTTCGATAATCCTTTGAGCACCCATAAGATTGTTATGTGACTGTTCCCAGTTTTTCTCATTAAGTGCGATTTTTGCTTTATTTAAAAACTGTATAGCACCGTCGTATAGCATTATTAATATTTTCTCATTTGATGCTGTTTCAACGGTTGTTTTCTGATATTGTTTAACATATTGGTTCATATGCTTATATCCTTTTGTTTACAAGTATTCCACCGGGATTTTTCAGGTTATCTACCAATGTAGAGAGTTCATTTGGTGTTATTTGTTGCACGATTGTGCCCTGTTGTTTATTGTATATTGCCAGCGAATTTGAATTTTCATCAGTCCTTATTTCGTACAGTTCTTTGTTTGAAAGGTCTATTTTTTCATATTTAACTGTGTCCACTTCTTCGTTTTTTTCTTCTTCATCTTCTTCTGATGAGCTTTCACCTCCGAAAAAAGAAGTGTTCTCCTTGTCATCTGTGTCGATTGCACTTTTCTTATCTAGCGAATTTACGCTTCTGTCACCAATATTCCTTTTGGCTTGTAAATCAGCATTGATGGCGTTTTCTTTTGACGTGTTTTCGGGAGTTATTCTGAGTTGATTAACTGATATTCCGTCCAGTCCCATTGTGTGCCTTTATACTTATAGCTATATTTTATATTATCTCATATTTATAAAATAAATTAAATGGTGTATTTTATTTATTTTTATTATAAACTATAATTGATTTAATTGATGGGATAAATTTGTGGAACTGCAAAAAAATTCGGAATTATTTTTAAATAATATCTATGCACTGCCCTTATGGGTAAGACAGGTTGTGTATCTAAAAACCGAACAAAGACTGAGCGAGGAGTTGGACAATTTTCTTGAGCTGTTGAACCCAAAGGAACCTTTGCAGTTTTTAATACCAAAATTAACTTTTAAGGGTAAAAGAGAGCTTGAAGAGAGAAATGGCAACTACAGCGAGCAGTTTTACATTTTTCTTGAAAACTGCAAGGATAATTTTGATATTTTTGAAATTACGTTGAGAAATTTTTGGACATTGTCTGAGACATCTGCAATTTTTGTTCGTGCTGTTGAAAAAGAATTTATTGAAGTACCGAATTGCGAAAGTAACTATGTAATTATTCAATTTTTGGCAAATAAAATAAGAACAGGCGAGTTGCTAAAGCGTTTGGGTAAGATTGATGTTATTCAGCTTGAAAATGCTATACGAGAACAAAAAAGAAGAGTTGAATCGGGTAAAAATATTCGCATTGCCGATGTAATGATTGATTTAGGTTATATAACGGAAAAAGATGTTAAAATTATTCTGTTATTTAAAGAAGAATCAAAAAAACGTTTTATTATGGGGCTTGGTCTTGCATCTTTAAAAATGGATAATCAGGCGACGGTTTCTCAGGTGTATCAAAATATGCAAAAAGAGCTTAAGCGTCTTGAACATGAAAACCGTATTTTAAAAGCAAGGCTTAAAAAACTTTTAAATATTCAATAGTTATGATATTTATTAATCCTGCAAAACTTCTTTATACGACAAGAAAAGACGTTATTGACGAGGAGTTTTTCGGTTTTATTTTTTTGTATGACAATTTTTCCTTGCTTGAAAAAATTGGAGATGACAACGGCGCAAGATTTTATTTGCGCTCTCTTTCAAAACCTGTGCAAGCAAGCCTTATGGCTGATTTTAATTTAGTTCAATATTTTGGTTTAACGCAACAGGAAATAGCTATAACTTGTGCTTCGCACAGTGGGACTAATGTGCATGTCAAATTTGTACGCTCAATTTTGGATAAAATAGGATTAAATGAAACTTTTTTATTGTGTCCTAAGGCAAAACCCTTGGATTTAGTTGACTTTGACGGGGTTGAAAAATCGATTTATCATAACTGCAGTGCAAAACATGCACTAATGCTTGCAATATGCAAATATAATAATTGGAGTTTGCCTGATTATACAAGCGTTTCACATCCTTTGCAAAAATTGATTTACAAAAGGCATTTAGAATTAAGCGGAGCAAAAAGTGCCGATATTTCTCTTGATGGCTGTGGGACACCTGTTTTTGCACTTAGTATTGATGAAATTTCAAAGATGTTTTTCAACCTCTTTAATGAAGAAAAATATAATTTTATTTTAAGCGCTATGGTCAATAATCCTTATATAATGGGAGGTAACAACAGGCTTGACAGTGAAATTATTGAACTTGGTAAAAAAAATCTTATAGCTAAGGTTGGTGCAGGCGGTTTTATACTTGTTTACAATATTAAAGAAGATAAAATTCTAATAGTTAAAATGTCACAGAATAACAATTTGCCCCGCAGGATAATTGTGCTAAACGCGCTTTCTGAATTGGGTTGGATTGACAATAACCCTGCGCCAAAAGTTTTTTGTAATGATTTGGGCCAATTTGTCGGCAATTATGTGTGTAATTTTTCTTTTTTGTAATATAGTATAGAATTTTTTTTTCATCCGCGTTAAAATCACTCTATGCAGATGGAAAATGTAAAAACTTTAAGCAAGGACAATTTAAAACAAAAAGTCCGAAATAATCAAAAGAAAAAGAATACAAGAGTAAGGTTTTACCATTCTTTCTTAACGATTGTACTTATGTTGTGCGTTTTTCAAATTAGCTACAGTGCGCTTTTAAATATTTCAAAAATAGTTATCTACCATGGAAAAATAGTTAAATCTCGTGAGCTTTTGGCTCAAGCGCAAAAGAGAAACAAGACCCTTAAAAAAGAGGTTGAGAATTTTAATTCCATGGAAAAAGTTGAGTCCATTGCAAGAAATAATCTTAAAATGGCAGCTAAAAATGAGGTTTTGGTTATAATTAATGAGCCTGAGCAGGTTAAACGTAAGCCCAAAACGCTTAAAGAAAAAATCGTTTTTTATTTTGAGCAAAATATTGCAAGTAAATTTAATATGAACGAGAATACCCCAATAACAAATTAGATTATTTTATAAGCATAATGTTTGGTGTAAATCCAAGTTGCGAATTAAGCGAGTTGATGGCACTTGCTGCAAGTTTACGGCGTTTTTTTGCGCCTTTTAGCATAAGCTCAACGCACTCAAGAGAGTTGCTCATTGGTTTTTGCAATTTTTTAAGCATAAAATAATTGTCCTTGTCCTATATTTAGGATATCGGCAAAAAGAGCAACTCTCTTTAGTATTTGTTACAAAGGTTTACAATTAAAATTTAATTTCGCCTTTGTCGTAAGCTGCCATTAAATCGGTATAGCCGCCTATGCGTTTGCCATCGATTATAATTTGCGGAACGGTTACATCGCCTTGTATATTATACATTTTGCGAAGTTTTTCTCTCCAGGCTTCTTCGTTGTCATCAATTCTTGTGCGCGTGTAATCTACTTTGTGCTCGTCTAAAAATGCAATGGCTTTTTTGCAGTACGGGCAGTAGTCAACTGTGTAAATTTCTATTTTCATTTTTATCTATCCTCCTTAGTACGTTTTCAATAAGATTTTTTTCTTCTTGTGCTATGTCTAATTTCAGATAGTCTTCAAAATATTCTTTTGCATCATCCATATCCCCTCTTGCCATAAAAAGCATGCCAAGCTTTTTGTATGCAAAAGGAAATTTTTCATTGATTGTTATGGCTTTTAGGTAAGCCCCTATTGCCTTGTCTGTTTGTCCGTCGGCTTCATAGGCTTCACCTAAATTGTAGAAAATTATTGCACTTTTATGGTGTTCAACGAGTTCTTCATAGTTTGCAACCGCACTTGAATAATCGCCCAATTCAAACTGCAATCGAGCATATTCGTAAAAAAGCTCCCAATTTTCGGGCTCTTTTTCCTGCGCAATTTCTAATGCTTCAAATGCATCATCATATCTACAATCGTTTATTAGCTCTCTTATGTAATCTATTCTTGAAAGTTCGTTTTCCATATGGTTTAATTATATAGCAAATACAGAAAATAAGGAAATAGTATGTCAGGACATTCTAAGTGGGCAAATATTAAACATAAAAAAGCAAAAACAGACGCTGCTAAAGGTGTTAGTTTTGCTAAATTTTCAAGAGAAATTATCATTGCCGCAAAAATCGGCGGCGGTGATATAAACGGTAACTTCAGATTGAGAACGGCTGTTGAAAAAGCGAAAGCAGGCGGCTTGCCTAACGATACAATCAAAAGAGCAATCGAAAAAGGTGCAGGCGGTGGCAGTAATGAAAACTACGAAGAAATTACCTACGAAGGTTACGGTGCAGGTGGCGTTGCAGTATTTATTGAAGCTGCAACGGATAACCGCAACAGAACAGCAGGGGACGTTAGAAGCTATTTTACAAAATTTGGCGGAAACCTTGGTGAAACAGGGTGTGTAGGCTGGATATTCGAGCCTGTCGGCGAAATTGTAATTGGAATACCAAAAGAGCCTGATAAAAAATCTAAAGAAGTAGTTAAAATGTTTACATTTGATGAGCTTTTTGAGGATTGTATGGAGTTTGACCCGAAAGATGTGGTTGAAGAAGAAGGCGAGTATAAAATTACAACAACGGTTGAAGGTTTTCAGTCTGCTGTTGAAGGGCTTGAAAAGCTTGGCTATAAGCTAAAAAGTTCAGAGCTTACAAGAATTCCTTCAAATTCATGTGAAGTAACAGATCCTGCAATAGTTAGAAAAGTTATGTTGCTTTTGGAAAAACTTGAAGAACATGATGATGTTCAGAATGTTTATTCTAACTTTGAAGCGGATGAAGATTTGATTAATCAAGTGGCACAAAATCTCTGATTTTTGTTTTATAACTTTTAATTTCACAAAGACCTTGCTTGCAATTTGATATTTTTATTGCACCAAGGTCTTTTGTTGTATAGGTCTTTGTATTTGTTGTTTTTAAATATTCTATTGTATCAAAAGAGGGATGACCGTATATGTTGTAACCTGTTGAAATAACCGTATAGCGAGGGTTTAATTTTTTTAACATTTCACTGTTTACAACATCTTTTGCGCCATGATGACCAATTTTAAAAATATCAATTTTTCCGATTTTATCTTTGTATTTTTCATAACCCATAACTCCTGCATCCCCCATAAAAAGCGCGCTTGTGCCGTTTGAGTCTACAAGTGTCACAATAGAATTTTCATTATCTATCCTGTCCGTTTTTCCTTTTATATTTGCGCTAAAAGTTTTTAAGCTGAAATTTTCTTCCTGATATACGGTTTCATTGTTTTTAGCTGCAAGATAATCTATGTGCTTATTTTTTAATATGTTAATAATTTCAATTCCTTTGTTTTCTTCAGGATTTGTATTTTGCACATATACTTTTTTAACTTTTAAATCGTTTAGAATATCTTTTGCTCCGCCGCAGTGGTCAGCGTCAAAGTGTGTGATAATAAGCAGTTCCAGTTCTTTTATATTCTTGTCTTTAAAATATTCCTCTATTATTGTTTTAGCGTTGGAAACCCCTCTATATGGTGCCATTGCAGTATCTATCATTATATATTTGTTGTTTGGAGTTCTTATTAAAGCACTGTCAGCATTTCCTACATCAAAAACTATTATTTCAAAGTCTTTTTTAGGTAACTTAATAAAAGTTATGGCAAAAATTATGACAAGAGTGCAAAATAACAAAATTACCTTCTTGTTTTTAAAGTTTTCTTTTATATTTTGGATGGCAAGTATAAGTATGCACCAAAACAAAATTATCTGATAAACACTTGGTGATGGTGTTGTGATTATTGAATATTTAAAACTTGAAAATAAATGAGAAATTTTTACAAGTAAAACCAAAAACGGATTTATTATAAAATCAAACACCGGAATGGTTTTGTCTGCAATATATGGAATAGTGCTAAATATTGAGCTTATAAAGCCAATAAAACTTACCGCACCTATAAAAGGCGTAACACAAAGGTTTGCAATTAAACTCCAAGGGGTAAAGGTGTTAAAGTAAAACATTTGTAAGGGTGCAACATAAAGTTGGGCAAAAAGTGGTACTAAAAGGACTGCTAAAAGGAATTTTGGCGAAAAACTCATAAGAATAATTTTTATAAATTTGGGATAGTGTTTTATTTTGGCAATGTATTGTTTATTTCTTGTATTTAGTTTCTCGCAAATTGGTTCTATGCTTACAATTAATCCTATGGTTACAATAAATGAAAGCTGAAATCCTACATCGCAAAACATTTTAGGGTCAAAAATTAACATAACCAATCCGACAAAAAATATAAGCGCAATAGGCTTTGCTTCTCTGTCAATTAATTTACCCAAAAGCACAAACAAAAGCATAATTGCGGCTCTTAACACCGGAGGCGGAAAGCCTGTTGTAAAAGTGTACAATATTATAAAAAATATCCCGCCCCAAATTGAAATAACGTATGGCAGTTTAAAAATATTCTGTGCTAAAAACCACCAAATTCCAAAAATCAAAGCAACATTCAAGCCGCTTGCTGCAAGCAAATGCAAAAGTCCCGAGTTTATAAAACTTTGTTTTATTTCATCAGGCGGGTTAATTGCTTCGTTGCCAAAAACAATACCGCCCAAAATTTCAAGCTGTGGGCTTTTTATATATTTTGCGTGCTTTTGTGTAATGTTTCGCCTTATTGTATCTGTCTTTTGGGTTAAATATAGGTAAAATTCTTCAATATTGTTGAAACTGTCTGCTTTCTTCAGTATCTTAAAATTTTCACCTTCTGAATATAAAATGGAAAAGACTCCTTTGTATTTTAGATACTTTGCATAGTCAAACTGTGACGGGTTTGTTGCGCTTTTCGGAGGTCTTATGTTGCCTATTATACTTATTGTGTCGCCAACTTGAATTTTGTTAAAATGCTTTTCAAAATCATTTATTACAACAAGAG
>CALUYC010000019.1 GCA_944324895.1 Candidatus Gastranaerophilales bacterium | reverse complement strand
AATAATGAATTTGGAGGCTCCGGAGGCGGAGGCGGAGGAGTTGTTGCAGATTCATTTGAACAGGGTAAGGGCGGTAACGGCTCTAGCGGGTATTTAAGAATAAGGTGGGACGTTACGGAGCAAGAATAGACTTTTCGTATCTTAATCTAATTGAGGCGCACCCATCATTTTAGCGCCTCTTTTTTTTAAATCATTTTAAAAAACTTGCAAACAAAGAAAATAACCAAAAGCAACAAGACACCTGCTAGAGTTACAAGTGCAACAAAAGCATTTTTATTATTGTTTTTGTCAACATGATTTTGTGGTTCAGTTTGAACTTGAGATGTTTCTTGTTCAAGCAATGTATTGTCTACAGAATTTTTAAGGACGTTTTTAGTCTCGGATGACACTTTATTTTCAGGCAGCAGCTTATAATCAAAGATAAAATCAATACTGATTTCATTAATATCAGATACTGCTTTTGGAAAAGGTGCAAAGGGCGCAGTTTGTTTAAGTGCTTTAAGCGCAAGTTCATTCATATCTTTTGGACAATCAGATGCCAAAACTTTTTCACCTGAAACATTACCGTTATTTTTAATATTAAAAAACAGATTGATTTTACATTCACTGTTATGCCTGCTAAAACCGGATAAATTATACCAAGAGGCCTTAGTATCTTTTTCAATTTTTTGGAGATAAGGTTTCCAAACATCTGCGTTATCAAGCGCAAAAGCGGGCAAAATAATAAGCAAAGATAATAAAATTAAAATCACTCTCATATTCAAAATATATCATTTATTTTTAACTGTGTAAAATTTTTATGATATTATAGAAAACATGTTAAGCGTATCTTTTTTAGAAAAAAATTTTATAGGCGCATGTAACGATTTCAAAGATTCCAAAATTGTCATGTTGGGTATGCCTTTTGATGGAACTTGCACAAATCGACCCGGGGCAAGATTTGCACCTCAACAAATTAGAGTTGAAAGCGTTGGAATAGAAGAATATTCAGTGTATTTTGATACAAATTTATCAGACCTGATGTTCTATGATGCAGGAGAGTTAGAGCTTCCGTTTGGTGCACCAAAAGAAGCGCTTAGTACTATTGAGAAAAATACTGACGAAATATACAAAAATAATAAAAAAATCTTGGGCATAGGCGGGGAACACCTTGTTACCTTGGGAACAATAAAAGGTCTTTTAAAAAATCACAAAGACATTGCGGTTGTTCAGTTTGACGCGCATACCGATTTGAGAAAACAATATCTTGATGTAGAACTTACGCACTCGGGTGTTATGTACCAAATAGCAAAACTTATCGGTTTTGAAAACATTATGCAAATTGGCATTCGCTCCGGTGAAAAAGAAGAATTTGAATTGATGAAAAAATATTCTACACTTGCTTTTAACCCAAAGGAACTTGAAAAATTTAAAGACAAAAAAATATTTGTAACAATAGATTTAGACGTATTGGACCCTTCAATTATGAGCGGTACAGGTACGCCAGAAGCAGGCGGTTTGACATACAAAGAGCTTATGCAATGGGTTGTAGAGCTTAAAAACTATAACATTATAGGCGCAGACATTGTTGAATTAGCTCCTGATTTAGACATAACAAAAGTTTCAACAGCAACAGCCTGCAAACTTATACGAGAAGTCTTAAACATTCTTTAGTTTTTTGTTCTAAATCTTCAAAAGTTGTTGAATTATCAATAACATAGTCACAGTGAGGGATTTTTAAATTTTCATCCATCTGAGAATTTAATCTTGTAATGGCATATTCTTTGCTGTAACCATTTCTGTCAATCAGTCGCTTGAGGCGAATTTTATAAGGAGCGTTTACAAAAATTATTTTATCAAATAAACTCTCAAAACCTGCCTCAAAAAGCTGTGGAACTACTACAAATACCGCTTTTTGAGATGAATGTTTTTTAAAAAAATCTAAAATTTCACCCTTCACCAAAGGATGTAGGATACTCTCAAGCTTTTTTAGCTTGTTCTTGTCTTGGAAAACAACTTTTGAAAGTTCGACTCTATCATTAGTACCAAATACATCTTTGACATCAGGAGAATTTGCAAGCAATTCATGTGCGCAATTATCAGTATCTAAAACAAAATAACCTTGATTTTGAATTATTTTTTGAACAGCACTCTTGCCTGCAGCAATATTACCCGTTATAGCAACTTTAATCATAACTTTATTTTACTTCAAAATTGTAGTATAATCCATAGAGATATTTATGGAGGAGTAAAAATGACATCAAATCCTATGACACAAAGTAATATTTACGAAGGTGCGGTGTTAGACAGTCAACCGATGACAGTATCCGGTGCTGTAAATAAAACAATCGCGCTTTTGCTTGTAACTTTTGCAGTTGGCGCATTCAGTTGGGTACAAGCATTTAACGGCTATATGGACAAAGTTATAATGCTAATGTGGGGCGGAATTATTGCCGGGTTAATACTTGCAATAGTAATGCGCTTTAAGCCTCAAAACGCAAAAGTTCTTTCTTTGGCTTATGCCGTATGCGAAGGTCTTGCAATAGGCGGGCTTTCTGCAATGTATGAAATGCAGCTAAAAGGGATAGTTGCAAATGCTGCGCTTATAACATTTTTAACATTATTTATGATGTTATTTTTGTACAAAACAGGCATTATAAAAGCAACAGAAACATTTAAAAAAGTAATTTTTACCGCAACGGCATCTATTATGGTGTTTTATTTGGTAAGCATTATAATCAGCATTTTCAATCCCAATTTTATTTCAATTTGGAATACAGGTTGGCTTGGCATTGGTCTAAGTTTGGTATTTTGTGCAGTTGCAGCACTTAACTTTATTTTAGACTTTAATTTTATTGAAGAAGGCGCACAAAGAATGGCACCAAAATATTTTGAATGGTTTGGAGCGTTCTCGCTTTTAGTAACAATTATATGGCTATATCTTGAATTGCTAAGGCTTTTGGCTCAACTTAGCAGAAACCGCTAATAAATGAATTATAGAAAAATAATACAAAAAGAAATACCATCACAAAGCAGAGAGTTAGATGAATACGTCAAAGACCCTCTGCTTTGTGATTTGCTTTTGCTCAGGGGCATTGAAACACAAGAAGACGCAAAAGAATTTTTGCACTGCGAAGATATGGTATTAAGCTCGCTTGACGTATTTTCCGACGGTCAAAAAGCAATAGACAGAATTAAAAAAGCGATAGAAAATCAAGAAAAAATACTTATATGGGGTGACTTTGATGCAGACGGCGTTACATCAAGCGCACTTATGCATAAAACCCTGAAGGCTCTTGGCGCCAACTATGAAATCTTTATACCCGACAGAGAAAAACATGGACACGGGCTAAATTCTAAAAAATTGTTAGAGCTTATTTCGAAACATAAAATCAAACTCCTGATAACCGTAGACTGCGGAATTTCAAACTCAAAAGAAGTTATGCTTCTAAAGTCTTTTGGAGTAGATACAATAATTACCGACCACCACAAACTTGACGGCGAAACACCGCAAGCATTTGCAATTTTAAATCCTCAAGCACCTAATTCGCTAAAAAACGATTTAGAACTAAAACAGATAAAAAAACTTAGTATGCTTGCAGGCGTTGGAGTAGCGTATAAATTAGCTTTAGCATTACTTGAAAAGGATTGTGATGAGGAGCTTTTAATATTAACTTGTGTCGGAACAATATCTGATGTAGTTCCTTTACTTGGCGAAAATCGAACGATTGTTGCAAAAGGTCTAAAATTAATCAACCAAAAACTTCACAAAGGCATAACAATGCTTTTCGAGAACAATGGCAGACAAAACATAACAAGCAACGACATTGCTTTTGTCTTGACACCAAGAATTAATGCCGTCGGACGTCTAAGTACACCTGACCTGGCTTTTAACTTTTTAACCGAAGAAAATGAAAGCTCGCTTAACTTTATACTTGAAAAACTAGATAACTTCAACAAAATTCGCCAAAGTTTGTGTGAAAACATTTATCTTGAAGCAACGGATTTAGCAAAAGACACAAAAAGTGACAAAGCTGTTGTTCTTTACAATAAAGATTGGCACATAGGTATTATTGGTATAGTTGCTTCAAAAGTCATGGAAGACCACTTAAAACCTGTGTTTATGATAACATCGGACGAAAACAATATTGGCAGATGCTCAATACGCTCGATTGAAGGCTACAATGTATATGAAATTTTAAAAGACAATGCCGATTTATTCTTAGGATACGGCGGACACTCCCTTGCAGGCGGCTTTTCATTTGATATGAATTTGCACAGCTTTGATGAAATAAAACAAGCGTTGCTTAGCACAATAGATGAAATTGAAACACCGCAAAGTAAAAAAGGAATTTTGGAGGCTGATAAATTCTTAAATACAAATGAAATAAACAAAGACCTTGTTAACAAAATAGGCGTTTTGGAGCCATTTGGACAAAATAACCCCTCTCCAATTTTTGCTCTTAAAAATGCAAGGTTAGTTGACTACAAAATAATAGGGAAAAATTTTAACCACCTAAAGTTCAGCTGCAACAAAGATTCTACGGACTTTGAGTGCGTCAAGTGGGGGGAAAACAGTCTTGAAATACCCAAAGATTCTATAATAGATATAGCTTTTAGCCCAAGAATAAATGTATTTAACAATCAAGAAAGCATTCAACTTGAAATTTTTGACATCTTTTGCGAAGCATACACACCCAAAAAAAATGATGAAGCACTTAAAATATATGACCACAGGAAAAAAGACGACATCATAAAGCAAATCTGTGAATATTTAACAAGACAAGGTCTAGATATTGCAGTTTGGGCAAAAAATATAAAAACTCTTGAGTTTTTGAAAGGATACCCAGAAATTGAAAACAAATTTTACAAAGAAGGGCAAAAGCACAAGAGCATAATGTTTTTTGACTACCCGTCAAATCAAGACGAGTTTGAAGAAATATTGAAACAAATCAAACCAAACAGGCTTCATTTTATGAAGGATAATTTTAACGAAAATATTGAAACAAGTCTTAAAACACTCTCGGGTATGTTAAAATTCGCAAATAACCACAAAGATGGGGAAATTGACATACAAAAAATTTCTCAAGCTTGTGGTGTTAGTGAAACTTTTGTACAACTTGCACTTGAGATTTTCGAACAAACAGGCGCAATAGAAATTATTGACATTGACAAAATAGCCTATAAAAATCCAATAAACATAGTAAATATCAAACAACAAACAATGTATGAAATTTTATATGAAGAATTTAGTAAAATTCTAGAATTTAAAAAACATCTTGCCGAGGATGATCTCGACAAGATGTATGAATTTGTTAAATCCTGCTTATAGACTATTTGTTTGCTGTTTGGTCTTCAAAGCTTGAGTTAATGTACTTTTTCGATTTTTCAATGTTTTTTAGTTTTTTCTTTGTGTCTTTAACATTTTTTTTCAAATCTTTGATTTCTGATGTGATTTGGTCTTCTTTAGCTTGTGCCGCAGTTAACAACGAATTGTAATTAATTAACTGCTCGCGAATTTCAGCAGAAGCATCATCTAAATTTGTGATAGCTTTTTTAAAGCTTTCTTCTTGAATACTGCCTGTAATTGTTTTTGCCGCAGGAGCAACATCGCCAACAGGCTCTAAGGTAACTTTTTGAACTTCTTCAACACTGTCCATAGACTGAAAAACTGCATCTTGAGCGTACGCTGCACAAGAAATTGCTAAAACTGCCGATAATGCCAATACAATTTTTTTCATATTCCACTTCTCCTTATATTTTTTATTTTAACCTGCAAACATAACAAGTGCAAGGTTGTACAGAAAAATATCAATCAAATATATTAAAAAAGGGGCTTTTGCCCCTTTTGGTTAAATATCTTCAACCCAAATTGCATTCACCGGACAAATAAGTGCAGCGTCAATACAATCTTGTTCGTTACCTTTAATTTTAGACTCATCTACATGCGCAACATTATCAACATGAAAAACCTCAGGGTTAATTGCCTCACATGCACCACAAGCAGTACAACCGTCCATTATTGAAACTATCATTTTTATCTCCTTGTCACTTAATGTCACAAGTTATATTAAAATATAATTGATAACTATTGTACTACCTAATTGGGTGCAAATTCAACTTATTCAAATACCTTCTACATTGTTCAAGACGATTATAACCCAGCATTATTCCTAAAATAAAATCTTCATGTTCAGATAGCTTTGACAAATCATGACTTCTAAATCTCCTTACAATATCTACGCACTCAGGACTACCAAAGAAAATATTGCACTTTTGGTTTATTTCTTGAACAAAAAAACTAAGATTATTCTTTTTTATTTTATTTGTAAAATTTTCACAAACATCAACAGGCACAGTTAAAAGCGCCATAGGTTTAGTACCTTTTTTAACTTCATAAATATATGCATTCAATAATTGATCCATAAAACTCTCCTTAATGTATAAGACTTAAGGAATAAATTTTTGTTTCAATTAACGTCTTCTCAGCACTTTCAAACCTGCAGAGATATAATTTTTCAACTGAGTGAGTGAACGAATAGAAAAAAGCATTTTTAAAATATATTTTGGGCGCAAATAATATCCCCTAACCATAGCTTTATGCAGTTCAAAAACTTCTTGAACAGACAGGCTATGAGTTTTAACGCTTGGATAATAATAAGGACAACTATAATTCAACTCGCCCAAAGAATTATTTTCCACATATTCATAGAACCTCGTACCTACGAGTGCAGCAGCAGTATAGAAACTGACATATTCGGTATTTAAAGACTTGGCAAATTCAAGGGTTTCTAATGCAGTCTCTTGTGTTTCCCAAGGCAGACCTACAACATAATACGCATAGATTTGTATTCCCTCTCTTTTAAATGCTTTTATAGTGTTTCTAATTTGAGAAAGAGTAATTTTTTTACCCATTTTATCAAGCATTTCTTGAGAACCGCTTTCAACTCCTATAGAGACAAGTCTGCAACCTGCCTTTTTCATCAATTTTATCGTTTCTTTATCAGCACTGTCAGCACGTGTGTTTGTTGAAAAAGTAATTTTTAATTTAGAATCAATAATTTGTCTGCATAGTTCTCTTGTCCATTCTTTATCTAGATTAAATATGTCAGACCAAAATATGAAATTTTTAATCTTGTATTTTTCAACACACTCTTTAATTTCACCGATAATATTTTCAGGACTTCTTTTTCTTACAATTCTACCGTTTAAAGGAGTTGCAAGACAAAAGAAACAATGATAAGGACAGCCTCTTGAAACTTTTATTACGGCTTGTCTTTTACCGTTATCAGGTCGAATATACAATGAATTATCAATTAAATCCCTTGCAGGATAAGGTAAATCATCTAAATTGTCATTATAAGGTCTGCGATGAGTTTCTAGCACTTCAACGCCTTCCCTGTAACAAATTCCTGCAATATCTTTCAACAATTTACCTTCTAAAATTTCGCCAAAAGTCAGTTCGCACTCAGAGCACATAGCAATATCGATAAAGTCATGAGCAATTAGCGTTTCACGCGCTAAAAAAGAAAAATGGGCACCTTTGGCAACGGTAATTACACTATCTCCCAGTGCATCTTTTGCTAATTTTAAAGCAGCTAAGTCATTCTCAAGAGTAGTTGAAGCAACATTTACTACAAAATATTTAGGACTAATATCCAAAAGATCTTTTTCAAGTTTAGAAAAGGTATCACCAAAGAAAGAATAATCGCGGACAATAGGCTGAAACCCTTTTAATCTTGCAACTGATGCGAGATACAACAAATCACCAGGAGGCAGCGGCGGAATGACAATCAGGTCATTTGTGGGCTGCTGACAACGTTCTTCCCTATTCATGACAGGGGAGGGCGGATAAATTAAATATACTTTCTTATTTTCCATATGATTTTATTTTCAATGCCAACTTCACTATTCTGTTTACCAAAGATTCACTTAAAAATTTAGATGCAAAAGCACAAATATGGGCATCAGTCCCGACATTAATAACAGGTTTTGGATTTTTAGCGCAAACCGCCTTAAAAATTGCCTTGCCAACAAAATATGGTTCTAGCGCATCTGTTGAATTTTTCTTTGCATTATCCAACATATACAACCCTATTTTTTCATACTTTCCGATAAAGTTCTTAAAATTTTCTTGGTTTTGCTCAATACTGTCTGTCCAAAATTTTGTCTTTATTGCACCAGGTCTTATTGAAACATACTTAACACCGGTTTCATTTGAAAAAGCTCTTAAAAGAACATCGCTTGCAGCTTTAGATAAACAATAAGGAGATAAAAAGGGGTATACTCCATAAGAGGCCATAGAACTGACATTTACAATTCGTCCGTCTTCTGATAGCTGAGATGCAAAATACTTAATAACACGCAACAGTCCAAAAAGATTAACTTCAAGTTGACGCTTTAGCTCATCGTCATCCAAAAATTCAACCGGAGATGCAACAAC
The DNA here is from genome assembly GCA_944324895.1 of Candidatus Gastranaerophilales bacterium. GTDB lineage: Bacteria > Cyanobacteriota > Vampirovibrionia > Gastranaerophilales > Gastranaerophilaceae > Galligastranaerophilus. The sequence goes on along the minus strand of CALUYC010000019.1, from coordinate 640 downwards.
GCAACCTGCATTATTAATAATGGCATAAAACTTAACATCTTTAATATCATTTTTTAACTGCTCGAAAGAATTGTTATTACACACTTCTAAATGATATTTAAAAAGATTTTTATGCTCAAACTCAACATTTGAGCGGGAAGTCATATAGACATTATATCCACCTTCCAATAAGAGTTTTACCGCTTCAAAACCTATTTGAGAACTGCCTGCAATAACTAAAACATTTTTATTCATAAAAAATATATATCATATTTTTAATATCTGCGCCATTGCTTAACATTTTTGACCGAATGGGTAATATATGATAAAAAGAGGATATGTTTGAAAATTTAGACATTATAACAATAGGTGAAGGACTGGTCGAACTATCCAGCAATACTTCACTGAAGTTTGCACAAATATTTGACAAATATTATGGAGGCGACTCGCTTTGCACTGCCATAGCGGCTCTAAGATGCGGCTCAAGCGCAGGTTATATAACAAAGTTGGGTAATGACAATTTTTGTGAATATCTGCTTGATGCTTGGGACTGCGAAGGGCTTGATGTCTCACAGGTAAAGCTTTCTCAAGGACAAAACGGACTATATTTTGTCGGCAAAAAGGAGAATAAAAGCGAATTTGTTTTCTACAGAAGAAAAAC
>CALUYC010000018.1 GCA_944324895.1 Candidatus Gastranaerophilales bacterium | reverse complement strand
GAATTTATGGTTTTAACTTCAACACAAACAGGCGAAAACGATGTATTTTACTGCGAAGAGTGCGATTACAGCGCAAACTCTAACCATGCGGTTTCAATTTTAAATGTTGAAGAAACTGATGGGGCTAAGTTTGGTTACAGTGAAGAAAAACTTGTCGATACTCCAAATGACAAGACAATAGAGGATTTGGCTAAATTCTTAAAGATAGATTCAAATTGCATTTTAAAAGCAGTTCTTTATGTTGCCGATTCAAAGCCGGTTTTGGTTATGATTAGAGGGGACAGAGAAGTTGAAGAAACTAAGCTTCTAAATGCTGTTGGCGCGCTTGAAATACGCCCTGCAACTTCTGATGAAGCTTATGAGTTTTTGGGCTGCGAAGCCGGATATTTAAGCTTCTTAGGGGTAGATAAAAATAAAGTTAAAGTTATTTTTGATAAATCGGCAAAAGGTATGAAAAATTTTGTTGTAGGCCCAAATGAACCTAATAAACACCTTGTTGGATATAACTTTAAAGAAGAATACGAGTTTATTGATGTTGCACTTGTAAAAGAGGGCGACCTTTGCCCGCACTGCAAAAAGCCTCTTAAAGTTACAAGAGGTATTGAAGTTGGCAATATATTCCAGCTTGGAACAAAATATTCTAAACCGATGAATGCAACTTATACAGATGAAAACGGTCAAGACAAACCCTTTATTATGGGCTGCTACGGTATTGGCGTTACAAGAACTGCTGCCGCAGCAATAGAAAGATACCATGATGACTTTGGTATAGTTTGGCCAAAAGAAATTGCGCCTTACCATGTTGATGTTGTTCCTGTTAATACGGAAGATAAGGAACAGATGGAAGTTGCTCTTAAAATATATAATAAGCTGCTTGATGAAGGCATTGAAGTTGTAATCGATGACAGGTCAGATAGAGCAGGCGTGAAGTTTAAGGATTCCGAGTTAATTGGTTTCCCGTACAGAATTACGGTTGGAAAGACAATAAGCGAAGGGCTTGTTGAATTTAAAGACAGAAAAACAGGCGAAGTTGAAAAACTTGCCTATGACGAGGTTGTTGAAAAATGCAAAAAACTCCTCTTAAACTAAGAGTTGCACATCTTTATCCTGATTTATTAAATATATATGGCGATATGGGTAATATTGCCACTATTGAAAAACGGCTAAAATGGCGTGATATTGAAGTTGAAGTGTCCAAAATTACTGCAGGCACTACCATTAATGCTGATGATTACGATTTATTTTTTGCAGGTGGCGGACAAGACAACCAACAGATTCTTGCAGCAAATGAGCTTATGAAAAACGGTATGGAGCTTATGAAGGCTGCTCAAGCAGGTAAACCCATGCTTGTTATATGCGGTTCTTATCAACTCTTTGGTAAATATTATCTGACTGCGGACGGTCAAAAATTAAGAGGCATTTCTATTTTAGATGTACATACCGAAGCAGGCGACTCTAGATTTATAGGCAATGTTACTGCAGTGTGCGACTTTTTGCCAATAAGGACAATAGTAGGTTTTGAAAACCATAGTGGTCTTACATATTTAGGCGAAGATGCCGAACCTTTATTCAAGGTTAAGGTCGGATATGGTAATAATGGCGCGGATAAAACTGAAGGTGCTCGATTTAACAATGTTTTCGGCACATATTTGCATGGACCTGTTTTGCCTAAAAACCCGCATTTCTGTGATTATTTAATTGAGCTTGCTCTAAATACAAAATATAATTGTAAAATACCACTTTTACCATTAAATGATGAGATAGAGTATTATGCCCATGAGGCAAGGATTTGCGCCAAGTACTAACTGTTTTATTAAGTTTTGTTAACAAAAAAATCTGTAATCGGCAATTATTTAAAACAAAAATACTTTATTAAAGAGTAAGGTTAGTTTTAGATATTACTAAAGGTTAAAGATTAAAGGTTAAAGGTTAGGAGGCAGAGCATGTCTTGGGTGTTCTTATCACTAAGGAAAATGCAGCTCAAGCAAAAACTTAGTGTCTATCAAAACAGATTAATTCAAATCAGCCAAAAATTAATGGATATGCAAGAGTTGGCGGCAGCGGTTGCAGATGGTAAAATTACTTATCAAGAGGCAACTTCAGGTCCTTCATCAATGTTTGGTACTCAATTAAACTTTTTGGGTCAATCATCTAACATTGCTTATCAGTCTGCTCAAATTAAAACTAATGCCTACCTTCAACAAATGCAAGCCATAAATCAAGCTACCGGTGGTCAGTATCAATACTCACTGGATCCTACCTCTATGACAAGTTATATGCAAAATGGTCAAATACAGCCATATTTGATATTTAACAATATTTATCAAGAAGAGCTTGAATCTTATGCGCAACAGTACTCGCAACTTCTAAATCGCGAAGAACAAGACTTAGAGCAAGAAAAGCTTACTCTTGAAACTCAAATCAAAGCAATAGAGGCCGAATATCAAAGCGTTCAAGACCAAGAAGGTCAAAATATTGAAAATGATGCAATCAAATTATCTTAACTTCCTAAACTTTAATCTTAACCAATTAAATACCGGCTTTAAAAGGCCGGTATTTTTATTTTAAATATTTTTCTTTTAAAATAAAATTTTATATGTTAATATATGTTTAAGAAAATAAATATTTTGTAATATAATTAGTTTTAGCTATTAAGGAAGAAAAGGATAAGGACAAAATGACCGAAGAAATCCAAGACGAAACCGGCGATTCGAAGCAAAGAGTTCTTGTAGTTGATGATGAGGCAAGTATCAGAAGAATTCTTGAAACTCGTCTTAAAATGGTAGGATACGATGTAGTTACAGCAGAAGATGGCGAAGAAGCAGTTGAAGTTTATAATAAAACTGCGCCTGATTTAGTTATTCTTGATGTTATGATGCCTAAAATGGACGGCTATGGCGTAACTCGTGAAATTAGACGTACATCTGATGTTCCTATTATCATTCTGACTGCACTTGGCGATGTTTCAGAAAGAATTACAGGTCTTGAATTGGGTGCTGATGATTACGTAATTAAACCTTTTAGCCCTAAAGAGCTTGAAGCGCGTGTTAAAGCCGTACTAAGACGTACAACGACAAAAGAAGTTACTGCTCCTGCGGGCAAAACTGCTAAAAATGTTATTACAACAGGTCAAATAAAAATTGACACAGCTCGTCGTCAGGTTTATCGTAAGAATGAAAGAATCAGACTGACAGGCATGGAATTTTCCTTGCTTGAACTTCTTGTTAATAATTCAGGTCAAGCTTATTCAAGAAATGAAATCTTGCAACATGTTTGGGCGTACCCTCCGGATCATAGAATTGATACTCGTGTAGTTGATGTTCATATTTCTCGTTTGCGTTCAAAACTTGAAGCAGACCCTGCTAACCCTGAGCTAATTCTTACTGCTCGTGGTATTGGTTATATGTTCCAACGCATTAACTAGGATACAAGCGTTGAGCGTAGAATTAAAAATTTTAAACAACTCCGGCTTAA
>CALUYC010000017.1 GCA_944324895.1 Candidatus Gastranaerophilales bacterium | reverse complement strand
CATTGCTGAGTTAGGTTTTTTTAGAGTTGTTGTGTAAACCCTTGTGCAAACGCCACGTCTTTGGGTGCAGTTTGTTAATGCGGGTGATTTAGTTTTGTCTATAATCTTCTTTCTTTCATTTTTAACTAATTGATTAATGGTTGGCATAGTTTCCCCTTGTATTTTAGTATTATGTATCATATATTTCACAACAAACAAAAACTAAAGTCAATTAAAATATTAAGAAATTTTAGTATTTTATAGCTTTTTAAACTTTTTTTGTATTTACAATTTTATAAAAATATTCTATTCTTATAATATGGGACGTGCCGATATTATTAAAGCGGAAGAATCTCTAAAAGATTTTTTATTAAATGAATACAGAATTGAGAACGAACGAGCAAAAATGCTCGGCAAATTAAATGATATAGTTGATACTACTAAATATCGCAGATTAACTATAGCATTTAACGACGAGAGTGAAACACTTTATATACTTGTTCAAATTGCTGCATATAGTGCAATTTTTGACGTTAATGAAGGCAAGAAAGTTGAAGGCGGTATGCCTGTAGAGGATACAAGGCTTATTGAGTCTTGGATTTCAATGAAAAATAATAGAGAAATACTTAGAAATCTCTCTAAAAGGCGAAATTATAGTGAAAAATATATTGAGCTTAAACCTTTTGATAACGATTAAAAATCGGACAAAAGTTTTTCGCTGTATTCTTTAAAGTTGCCCTCAATTATTGATTTTCTTATCTTTTCCATTAAATTAACAAGAAAATGTATGTTATGTATACTTAAAAGCGTTGCGGCAGTTGCTTCACCTGTTCTATATAAATGTCTTATGTATGCCCTTGTATGGTTTTGACAGGTGTAGCAGTTGCAGTTTTTATCCAACGGGGTAAAATCTTCTTCGAATTCTTTGTTTTTGATGATTTTATTTCCGCTGTAAGTAAAAAACGTTCCATGTCTTGCGTTTCTTGTTGCAAGTACGCAATCAAACATATCTACACCGTATTTTACTCCGTTGATTAAGTCTATCGGTGTGCCTACGCCCATTAAGTACCTTGGTTTGTCATCAGGCAGAAGTGGAGCAGTGTATTCTACGATTTTATTCTTAATCTCAACGGGTTCGCCAACGCTTACACCTCCTATAGCATACCCTGCAGCATCAAAAGAAGATACAATATTTGCCGCCTCTTTTCTTAAGTCTTCAAAAAATGCGCCTTGCACAATGGGAAAAAGCGCCTGACGCGGGTTTTTATGAGCTTCAAAACAACGTTTAAGCCACCTGTGTGTCCTCTCCATTGCATCTTTTGCGTGGGTGTAATCACACGGATAAGGTGCGCACTCATCAAATGCCATTATAATATCTGCGCCCAAATCTTCCTGTATTTGCATTGAAATTTCAGGTGATATAAAATGTTTTGAACCGTTTTTGGGGTCTGAAAAATATACTCCTTCTTCGGTTATTTTTCTTAATTTTGAAAGTGAAAAAATTTGAAATCCGCCTGAGTCTGTAAGTATTGGTTTATGCCAATTTTGCCACTGGTGTAATCCGCCGGCTTTTTTAATCAGTTCGCACCCCGCACGCAAATACATATGGTAAGAGTTATTTAGTATAATTTGTGCATTTGTATTTAAAACCTGATCCATAGTCAGCATTTTTACTGCAGAATTAGTACCAACAGGCATAAATACGGGTGTTTTTATTATTCCATGAGGGGTTTTAAAAACGCCGGCACGTGCATTGGTGTTAATATCTTTTTTAACAAGTTCAAAATTAAAATAGTCTTTATGAGTTTTCATTATTGACCCATAACTATTTCAAGCATTGTTTTGTAGTTTTCGCACAACTCATTTTGATTGAAATAAATTGCTATTTCTCTCTCAGCTGACTCGGGACAATCTGAGCCATGAACAATGTTATATTCTTTAACTTGTGCAAAGTCACCTCTTATTGTTCCTACATCAGCTTCGTCAGGATTTGTTTTACCCATAATATGACGTGCGCCATTAATTACGTTTTCTCCTTCTAAAACCATAGCTACAACAGGACCTGAGGTTATATATTCAATAAGCGAAGGATAAAAAGACTTTCCTTCATGCTCGGCATAGTGTTTTTTAGCTTGTTCCATGGTAACATTAAGCATTTTTAGCGCCACAACTTTGTATGATTTATCCTCAAATCTTTGCAAAATCTTTCCTATAAAACCTCTTTTTACTCCATCGGGTTTAATTGCAATAAAAGTTCTTTCCATGGCTAATCCTCTAAATAACTGTTATACAATAATTAAAGCACATTTACGAGTTTTTGTAAAACAAATGGTTACAAATTTGCCATGCTTATTTTTTATCCTATAATTTATTTGAGGAGATGGAATAGAAAAAGTGTTTCAAAAATTTCAAAAAAAAGTTTATAAAGGTGATTTAGAGAGAAATTCATACAACAGGTATGATAACTTAAGTACGTCATCTTTAATTGCACGAGGGCAAATTCCCCAAAAACACAGGCAACTTGCCGGAAATTATATGGTTATAAAAAGAATTTTTGGTTTTAGTGCAGTGCATTCAAGAATTACAAACTATGAGCGCTCTATTCTTAAAAAATACGGGTTTGATGTTTTGGAAAATTCTACTATCTCGCAAATTAATCATCAGCTTGAACAGTTAAAAATTTGGTCAAATTCTCAGGATGCATATGTAAAAGCGTATGCTGATGAGATTTTTGAAATCAGAATTAAAGAGTTAAAATATCTGAGAGCAAGCAACTACTCTACCGCTGTCGGCGAATTTTATGAAGGTTACAAGGCGCTTGAAAGATATATTGAATATGTAGCAGGTTAAGACTGTATAATTGCCCTGCAATCATTTCTAAATTGATCAATATGACTTACAACACTGTTTTGATTTTCTGAATTTATGGCTACTCTTACATGACGAATTGGTTTTTTGCCTTCTCTATCTTTTATTTCGCCTGTTATTTCACCTCTTTTTGTGTGTGGATTATAGTCTAATTTGACTGAAATATCACATTTTTTTTCATCAGATAATGCATTTAGGTATTTCATTACTTCATCCATTTTGTCATCAATTCTTGTGTCATCACTGATTACATCGCGTGTATCATTTGTTCGTATATCTTTTTCGTAACCCGCATGCGAAAAACTAAGTGCCTCTGTGGCAATTTTTTCTACTTTCATATTAACCATCCTTCCCTTTTAGGGGTACAGATATGTCTTAGCACCTAGACGAAATTTTGTCAAATTAATTTGCAAATCGGAAAAGCATTATATCGCCGTCCTGAACAACATAGTCTTTACCTTCGAGTCGGGCAGTACCTTTTTCTCTTGCCTGAGCCCATGAGCCTGCGGCAATAAAATCTTCATAAGACACGACTTCAGCTTTAATAAAACCTTTTTCAAAATCGGTGTGTATAACACCTGCAGCTTGTGGTGCTTTTGTACCCTTAGTGATTGTCCACGCGCGAACTTCTTTTTCGCCTGCTGTAATATAAGTCCTTAAGCCTAAAAGGTCATATACGGATTTAATCATCTTTTCTATACCCGAGGAGTCTGCGCCCAATTCTTTTAGATAGTTTTTAGCTTCTGCTTCACCTAATTCGACAAGTTCAGATTCAATTCCTGCGCATATCATAACTACATCTGCACCATTTTCTTTTGCATATGTTTTAACTCGTTCAACATACTCATTACCACATGCAAGGTCACTTTCGGCTACATTTGCGCAATATATCATAGGTTTTGTCATAAGCAGATGAAAGTGATGGAGGGTTTTTTGTTCTTCTTCGTTTAAAACCTTTTTAACATTAATAAACTGGCCTTTTTCCAAATATGGCATTAGTTTTTCAATAACCGTATTTTGCAAGTTAGCCTCTTTATCCCCACCCTTCACTTGCTTTGCAATTCTTTTGGAAACATTTTCAAGAGTAGATATATCAGCCAAAGCGAGTTCTGTATTAATTGTTTCGATGTCGTCAATAGGATCTATTTTGCCGTTGACATGGATTGTATTCTCGTCATCAAAACATCTTACAACTTGAATTATGGCGTCAACTTCACGTATGTTGTGTAAAAATTGGTTTCCTAGTCCTTCGCCTTTGCTTGCACCCTTAACAAGACCCGCAATGTCAACAAATTCTATTGCTGTAGGGATTACGGTGTCAGTTTTTACAAGAGGTTGGAGCTTGTATAATCTTTCATCAGGAACGCTAACTACGCCAATATTGGGTTCTATTGTGCAAAACGGGTAGTTTGCACTTTGTGCATTTTTAGAAAGTGTTAGTGCGTTAAATAATGTTGATTTGCCTACATTGGGTAGTCCTACTATTCCTGCTTTTAACATGTCATTATTCCTTTTTATCTGTAAAAAGGCGCACATTAATTATGTGCGCCATAATTTTCTTAGTTTTGACCTACGGGTACTTTTTGTTGTTCTAACTGTAGTGTCAGAGTTGTTGTGTCACATACTTCGCAAGGGCCAAAGTATTGTATCGCACCTGGGAACACGTAACAGTCGTTAAGCGCCCATTTTTCACGTCTTTGTTCGAATGCTTTAAATACGGGACCATTAAGGTCAACAAGCGCTTTTTGAATAACAGGTTTCATAACGCCATGACGTTTTTCCATATTCATCATCATAGTTAACGGTACACCGCCTGCTTTCCATTCGTTTGCGGGAGCAGTAAGGTTTTTAACTGAGGATAAATAACCTGTTAAGCCTGCTTGAATTAGTGCAAAAGCATTGTAACCTAATGAATAGCAATAATCTGCATCAAAGTTAGACGGCATTGCACATCTTCCTTCGTAACCAAAGAAATGAGCTTGGTCAGAGAATTTGCCGTTATATTTTCCTTGTGCTTTTAGTGCTTTTAACCTTGCACGAACCATTTCAATTAACAGTTTTTCATTTTCAATTTTTGAAACCTGAACGTTACCATGAGGGTCTCTGTCCATTAAAAGTTGTGCTTTAATCATATCCGGAAGCGAATTAAACACTTTTGCGTTTTGACCGTCCAGTTTGCCTTCAATGATTGTATATTTTTCGCTGTTTTGAGCATTAACAAATTTCTCATCTTTTTCAAGCGTTGCAAGAAGGTCGTTCAGATTAGAAATCATTGTTTTCATTTCAGGAATAAATTCGATAAGACCTTCGGGAATTAAAGCTACGCCGAAGTTTTTACCCATTTCTGAACGTTTTACAACAATGTCGGTTATGTAGCTTACAATGCTTTCAAGCGATTGTTTTTTTGCTTCAACTTCTTCTGAAATTAAAGTAATATTTGGTTGAACCTGAAGGGCTACTTCAAGACCTACATGTGTTGCTGATCTTCCCATTAATTTAATAAAGTGCCAGTATTTTTTTGCTGAATTAGCATCTCTTTGAATATTGCCGATTAATTCTGCGTATGTTTTTGTTGCGGTATCAAAACCGAATGAAATTTCAATTTGGTCGTTTTTCAAGTCGCCATCGATTGTTTTTGGGCAACCAATAACTTGAATACCCGTACCTTTAGCTTTAAGCCACTGTGCAAGCATACAAGCATTGGTGTTAGAGTCGTCACCGCCGATAATTACAATGGCGTTAATATTTAAAGATTTGCAATTTTGTAGTGTTTTTTCAAATTGTTCTTCTGTTTCAAGTTTTGTTCTGCCTGAACCGATGATGTCAAAGCCACCCGTATTTCTGTATTTGTTAATAAAATCATTGTCAAACTTAACAAATTTATTGTCAATTATACCCGAAGGACCACCCAAAAAACCATACAAAACGTTATTAGGGTTTGCTGCTTTTAGTGCATCGTAAAGGCCCGCTATAACGTTGTGACCACCAGGGGCCTGTCCGCCGGAAAGTATAACGCCGACATTTTTTTGGTCATAGCTGAGCGCGTTACCTTCTTTGTCAAAGCTTACAAGCGGTTGTCCGTAAACATCTTTAAAAAGGTTTTGGATTTCCTCAGCATCTTTTACGGCTGTTGTGTTTTGTCCGTATGAAACTTTTACATTTTTAATGCCGTTAGCAAGTATTCCCGCTAACTTGGGCTTGTAGTTTAATCTTTCTTTGTGTAGAGGTGAACATTCGCGCATAAAATTTCTCCTTTTTTAGCTCCAATTAATAACATCTTATTACAAACAAGCTAATTTAACAAAAATTAAGAAATGTAAAAAAACTTTGTATTTTGTACAAAAAAAATATTCAGAGCACTTAAAATTGTATAACAAATAGGAGTTGATATGGTACAAAGTATAAATTTTGCTAACACGAGCACACAAGTGGAAAATACGGCCACAAAAAATATTTTTCAAAAAGCAAAAGAAGTTGCTGTTCAATATAAAGATGTATTTGAAAAATCCGACGAGCCTACCAAACTGAAGATTAATACTGCTCTTGCCGGCGGTTCTATTTTGGGCAGTGTACTCACCTTGATTGGCGCTCGCGGCAAAGAAGTTTCAATCCAAGGCGTAAAAGAAACATTTAGAAAACAAAACTCTCTTGTAAAATGGATTGGGGCTTTGGTTTCGCTTGTTTCTTCTCTTGCTATTGTTGCATTGAATGTTAATTTTAAAGACATGATGTCCATGACAAAACCTCAAGAAGAAAAGCCTGCTTCAAATACCCAGTCAGAAGTCAATCAGGGCGCTTAATTAAAAAAATACTTGAAATATTTTTTTGAACATGTATTATAATCCTATCGCTGTTTGCGGGAGTAATTCAGTGGTAGAATGCTTCCTTGCCAAGGAAGATGTCGCGAGTTCGAGCCTCGTCTCCCGCTCCATAAA
>CALUYC010000016.1 GCA_944324895.1 Candidatus Gastranaerophilales bacterium | reverse complement strand
CTCATTTATATAGTTTATTTAAAAATGAAAAAGAACCTAAATTTTCAACCATTGTAAAAATATTCCATGAATTAGGATATGAATTAGAAATTGCGTAAATATCCAAATCTTATTGATAATTTGGGGTATCTTAATTTGTAAGCAAAAATAGAATTGCACTTTTTTGCACTGGGCTAAAACAGGCTTTGTGGACGGGTTAGACCCTGAAATAAATTCAGGGTGACAAAATTTTAGTGCAAAAGAGTGCAAAAATTGAGTAGATGAGTGCAGCGGATTTTCGGTAGGGCGATGCGAGGCTAGACGAGCAAGCCCGTAGGGTGTCGGTCGGACGTTACTCCGCCGACACCCCGAATAATCCAAGACAAAATGACCGGTACATCTCAATACTTAAAAACAGCCTCAATCGTGCTGTCTGTTTGATTTTTTATTAAATTTTCTCCGTCTCAATGTCCCAGAAACCTATTATAAATAAAAAAGACTTTCGTTTGAAAGTCTTTTTTATATGCGCCGCAGTGGACTCGAACCACCGACCTCACCCTTATCAGGGGTGCGCTCTAACCACCTGAGCTAGCAGCCCGCATATTTAATTTTCATTCGCACACCCCAAGGGGTGCTTATTTGTTTTCGAGGGTTTCACCCTCTAGGCCACCTGAGCTAGCAGCCCGCATATTTAATTTTCATTCGCACACCCCAAGGGGTGCTTATTTTGTCTGCACGACGAAACCTTTAACTCTGACCGTGTTTTTAAATTATCACAGACAAATTTTAAAATCAACTACATTTTTTCTGGTGCGCTAACCCCTATTAAATCAAGTGTTTTGCCAAGTACTATAATAAAACAGCGTACAATTTCCAGTCTTTTAATAGAGAGCTCCTTGTCATCAGACAGAACTCTTGAGAAATTATAAAAATGATGAAATGCCGTTGCAAGCTCCTGAGAATATTTACATAATAAATATGGCGCTCTCATTCTTGCTGCAGCTTCAATAACTGCTTTTGCTTCCTCAAGTTTTAAAACTAATGCTTTGGCTGCTTGCGCTGATTCCTGACTTTGACTGTCAGAGAATAAAGTTTCAACATTTATTCCACTTTCAAGATTTGACAATTCCTCTTTTGTAAATAAAGGGGGTAGCTCTGCTTTATTTTCAATATCATGACGTTTTTCAACAGCTTTTCTTAATATTGAACACGCTCTTGCATGGGCGTATTGAACATAAAAAACAGGGTTCTTGTCGCTTTGACTTTTTGCAAGGTCAATATCAAAGTCAATAGTTGTATCGATTGATCGCATTAGCATCCAAAATCTTGTAGCATCAACACCGACTTCTTCAACAAGTTCATCCAGTGTAACCATTTTTTTGCGTTTGCCCATACGCATTTGTTCGCCGTTTTGAATAATGTTTACAAGCTGTCCCAGTAACACTTCAAGACATGAACTGTCATATCCAAGGGCATCTATCGCAGCTTTCATTCTTGGGATGTAGCCATGATGATCTGCCCCCCATATATTAATTAAACGTTTAAAACCTCGTTCCAATTTGTTTTTGTGATAAGCAATATCAGCTGTTAAATAGGTATTTGCGCCGTCAGATTTTTTAAGAACTCTATCTTGCGAATCGGTATAGTCAGAGCTCCTAAACCAAACAGCGCCGTCTTTTTTGTATAGCTTACCCTTTTTGTCCAGCTCCTGAACACACTTTTCAACTTCATTGTTTTTATACAAAGACAACTCTGAAAAGAAACAGTCAAAGTGAGTTCTAAATTTTTCCAAAAGTTCTTTTTGTTGCCTTAGCATGTCTGCTTTTGCGAAATCGCCATAACTTTCATCAGAGTTTGATTCAATATATCTTTTTGCGCAGTCAATTAAATATTCACCGGGGTATAAGTCATCTTCCCATTCAACCTTTTCACCCTTAAGTTCTTTTACCCTTAATTCCAAGGAGCGGGCAAGTTTGTTAATTTGATTTCCTGCATCATTTATGTAAAATTCTTGATACACGTCATATCCGCAATAGTTCATAATATTTGCTAAAGCACTGCCTAATGCTGCCCAGCGGCCGTGTCCTATGTGAAATGGGCCTGTAGGGTTGGCACTAACGTATTCGAGGTTGACTTTTTCGCCTTGACCAATATTTGTTTGTGCAAAATTTTCTTTTTTATCAATAATTTCTTTAACAATAGAGTTAAGCATTTCTTTTTCAAGCTTAAAGTTAATAAAACCTGCAACAGTATTTACGCTAAAGCCTTGCGGTTCAATAAATTCCGCTATGTTTTGCGCAATAATCGGCGGTGCCATTTTAGCATCTCGAGCTAAAGAAGACACATTTATCGCATAATCTCCAAATTGCGTATTTTTTGGGATTTCACAAACAGGCTGAAAATTATTATTTTCAAGACTTCCCAACTTTTTATTTTCTATTGCTTTACTAATTGCCCCATGCACTAATTGTGCGAAAAAATCTTTTTTCATCATGCATTTGATTATATCAAAAAAATACTTTTATTTTTTTTGTAAATATTTATTAAGTATAAATTAAATTGTAGCAATTTTTGACAAATTATATTTTTTTAATAAAATAGATAAGCACAATTAAAATGGATTACTTGCAATGTCAAGAATTAATGGAATAAACTGCAGCAATATTGCCGGCTTAGGCTTGAGCTTATGCACCAAAAGAAGTTATGAAGATAACTCTGAAATGTATATCGCAAGCAAGCTGGATAATTTGTACAGGCAGGCAATTTCTAAAAATACCGGATTTCTAAGAAGAAGATCACTAAGACAAATGGTTGAAGGTAACTATTTGGATAAAGAAGCTTAATTTTTTTTATCGCTTATCTGTCGAAGAACTTTATTTATCTCGCTAAATTTGGCGAGCGCGTTCTGCTGCGCATTTTTTTGGTATAAGTCTTTAAATAAAAATTTTGCAGCATTTTCAAACATACTGCCGCCTTTTATTTCTTGCGACAGCCTACCCGCCTTGTTTTTTAGGAACTCTAAGGCTGCTTTTTGCGAATATAAGTATTGTTGATAGTTGTTTTTATTTTTAGAATCCTGCATATACAATTATTATGCACTATTTTTATTTTTTTTCGCCATATTTAAGTTGTATTTTTGTGCGTGCTATAATGTTGTTGATTTAGGAGAGAATAATAATTATGTGGGAATATTCAGATAAAGTTAAAGAACATTATAAAAATCCAAAAAATGTTGGCTCTATTGAAAATGCTGATGCTATAGGAGAAGCAGGAGCTCTTGCTTGTGGTGATAAATTAAAAATCTATTTAAAAATTGATAATGGTGTAATAACAGATGCTAAATTTCAAACTTTTGGTTGCGGTTCTGCGGTTGCATCCTCAAGTATACTGACTGAAATGATTATAGGTAAAACATTAGAAGAAGTCAGAAAAATTACAAACAAAGATATAGCAAATGAACTGGATGGACTTCCGCCAGAGAAGATGCACTGCTCTGTTATGGGGCATGAAGCCCTGGAGGATGCGCTTAAAAAATATTTTGGCGAAGATACGCAAGAAGAAAAAAAAGATAATGAAAAAATAGTATGCAACTGTTTTGGTGTAAGTGAAGCAGAAATTATTAAAGCAATAAAAGACGGTGCTAAGACATTGGATGATATAAAAGAAGCCAATTATGCCGGTGGGGGATGCTCAAGATGCATTCCTAACATTAAAATATTATTAGATAAATATGCAAAAAAAGACACCGCAATTAGTCCTGTGCAATTCATTTTAAAAATAAACAAAGTTCTTGAAACTAACGTCGCACACGAACTTGGCAAGGATTCCGGCGGAATTGAACTTGTAAATGTAGAAGGCAAAGATGTCTATGTTAAATTGACAGGCACTTGCTCGTCTTGTAAAAATGCAACCCTTACTCTTAAAAATTTTGTTGAAAAACAGCTAAGAGAACATGTTGATGAACAAATTAATGTTATCGAGGTAAAGTAAATGTCACTTGTTTATTTAGACAATAACGCTACAACAATGGTCGCACCCGAAGTACTTGAAGCGATGTTGCCTTATTTTAAAGGCGAATATGGAAATCCTTCAAGTATATATGATTTAGCTCATGGTGCAAATCTTGCGGTTAAAAAATCTAGAGAGATAATAGCAGATTTTTTAGGTGCTAAAGACCCAAAAGAAATAATTTTTACTTCTTGTGGTTCTGAGTCTGCAAACACTGCAATTAAAGGGGTTTTAGATGTTAATCGAAATAAAAAACATATAATAACAACGCGTGTCGAGCACCCCTGTGTGCTAAATTTATACAAAGATTTAGAAAAAAGAGGCTATCAGGTTAGTTGGATTGATGTTGATTCTAAGGGAGATTTAGATATAGGCTCTTTGCTTGAGGCTATAACGCCTGATACTGTGCTTGTTTCGGTTATGATGGCAAATAATGAAACAGGTACAATTTACCCTGTAGATAAAATATCAGAGGCTGTAAAAATGCAAAATCCTGACACAAAAGTCTTTGTTGATGGTGTTCAGGCCGCAGGTAAAATACCTATTAACCTAAAAGAAACAAAAATTGATTTGTTCGGTATTTCAGGACATAAATTTCATGCTCCAAAAGGCGTTGGTGCGCTTTATGTAAAAAGCGGTACAATGATTAGCCCTTTAATTGTCGGCGGTCATCAGGAAAGGGGTAAGCGTGCAGGTACTGAAAATGTTCCATACATTGTAGGAATGGCAACTGCTGCAAAGCTTGCGGCTGAAAATTTAAAAGATGAGCTGACGCGCGTTAAATCACTTCGTGATAAGCTTGAAAATGGCATTTTGTCAAACATAAAAAATGCCGTTCTTAATTCAAGGGGCTCTGTTAGAGTTCCAAATACCACAAATATTGGCTTTCAATATATAGAAGGCGAACTGATACTTTTGCATTTAAATGATGAGGGAATTTGTGCAAGTTCCGGTTCTGCTTGTACTTCGGGGTCATTAGAACCAAGCCATGTTTTGCGTGCACAAGGTGTTCCTTTTACTTCGCTTCATGGCAGTATAAGATTTTCACTAAGTCGTTATACTACAGAAGAAGATATTGACTATACTATTGAAAAACTGCCTGCGATTATAAAAAAACTTGCGAAAATTTCACCTTTCCAAAAAGAACTAAATGAGATTTTTAAATAACTTCGGTTTTTCTTGGTTTTGTTAATTTTTTAACTATAGAGCTTCTCATCGCAATCCAAAGAACCATTTTTGCAGGAATTGCCAGCAGTAAAAATATAAATGAAATTATTACATCATAAAAAGTTTTAATACCGCCTAATGAGTGTATGGCTGATGATACATATGAAAAGCTTACTGTCTTAAGCAAGGCTAAAAGCACGCAATATAGCATTCCGCATAAATGTATGGTTAAAACCCCTATAATTGTTGCAAGAACTATTTTCTTAAGGCTGTAGTTCTTCTCCAAAATTCTGCCTACAGGAATTACTGCAAAAATATAACCTAAAATGTAACCAAAAAGTCCGCTCTTAATATATCCTAAGCCTCCGCCCAGTGCAAAAACAGGCCATATAAAAAAGCCTACAAGCAAGTATAAAAGCATTGTTAAAAAAGCAAAAACAGGGCCTAAAACTGCGGCTATAAAAAGCACGACAGGTATTTGCGGCACATATGGATTTGTAACATTTTTAAAAATAAAATCCCCTGCTTCATCAAAAGAAGGCAACAAGTGCGAAACATTAACCTGTGTAAAGGTTGCAACTATTATTAAAAGCAGACAAAAAAGACAAACAACAATAGTACCAATGCTTAGGGGTATTTTTTCCCCTTTGTATATAAATTCGTTGTACTGTTCTGCAAATCTTTTATTCATCTTAAAATACAATCTCCGATTTTTTCTTTTAACTCCTCGTAGCGTTTTTTGTAGTTGTCGCTGAATATGTTTTCGCTCCACATAATAAGTGCATCTTCATTATTATTCTGATAATATTTTTTTCTGACACCAAGTGATTTAAATCCAAAACTCTCGTATAGTTTTATTGCTCCATCATTTGAAACCCTTACCTCTAAAGTCAGATATTTAATTTTTTCCCTGTAACATTCGTCAAGTGCATTTAAAAGTAGTGCTTTTGCTACACCCTTTCTTCTGAAATCAGGGTGTACTGCAAGGTTTGTAACATGTGCTTCGTCTATAATTTTCCATAAACCCATGTAACCTGCCATTTTGTTGTCTTGAGTATATGCACAATTATATGTTGAAATTTGGTTATCAATTTCTGCGACAAAAGACTCTCTGCTCCAATGATGTTGCCCGTATGCAAGCTTTTCAATTTGCATAACCTCATCAAGAGAGTTTAAAGTCATTTTTTCGATTTTAAATTTATCCATAGGGTTATTTTAGCACAACAAATTAAGCGCATGCAAAGCGCTTTATATTTGCAACAGACATATCTATAGTTGTGAACTTATATAAAAAGGAGTATGTTCAACGCTTAAGTATTTATCATCCAAAATACCGCGATTTAATTGGGTATAAGATGTGTCTTTAGAGTTAAAACATTTCTTTAAAAAATCGTAAGCAACCTTAGGATCGCAACTTTCACCACAAGTAAATAAGTCTACTGCAGCATAGCCTAATTCAGGCCATGTGTGTATTGCAAGATGGCTTTCAGATATTATAACAACACCCGATACACCATGTGGGGCAAAAAGGTGAAAACATTTATTAACAATAGTAGCACCGCATTCAAGTGCTGCTTCTACCATATACTTTTCAACCAGCTTCGGATTATTTAATACATTAGGGTCACATTCAAAAAATTCGGCAAGTATGTGTCTGCCAAGATAACGTGTGTGAGTTCTGAGTGTCTGCTCACGTGCTTCAAGAGTTGTTATCGCCAATTCATAGTCCTCCTAATATTTTTTGTACTTATTTTATTATGCTAGATAATATTACAACATAAGAAAAAAACGCACAAGTAATTTTTATTTACTTTTTTGATTTTATTTTAACATTCTTTTACAATTTTTCTTTATGCGATTATGCTATTTTGTAATAAAATTTTTTTATGAGCAAAATTCTTGTAATTGATGATGATAAATCTATATGCGAACTTATTAAAATAAATCTTGAGCTTGCAGGTCATAACTGTAAATATTGTACCGACCCAATTAAGGGATATGCTTTAATTAAACAGGATATGCCAGACCTTTTAATTTTAGATGTAATGATGGGCGAGGTCGATGGGTATTCACTTGCGCTTAAAATAAGGCAAAATGAAAATACAAAAAATATACCTATAATTATGCTGACTGCGCTCGGTGAATTGCAAGATAAACTAAAGGGTTTTAATTCCGGTGTAGATGATTATTTAACAAAACCATTTGAAATTGAGGAACTTAAAGCCCGCGTGCTTGCATTGTTAAATCGCTCAGGCCTTGTGGCGCAATCTTTAAGGTTTAAAGAACTCCTTACTCTCGGCGATATTACACTTATTCCTGAGAGTTACAGTGTAAAAATCCTTGATAAAAGCACAAAATTAACCCCCATAGAGTTTGAAATTTTAAATGTTCTTATGCAGCACCATGACGAAATGGTATCCTCAAAAGTTTTACTAAAAGAGGTTTGGGGTTATCAGGGCGATGAAGATATTGATACAATAAGAGTGCACATAAGGCATTTGCGTACAAAGATTGATGAAATTTCTGACAAAAAAAATAAATACATTGAGACAATATACGGCGGGGGGTACAGACTGGTTCCTACCGGAGTAAAATCTAAAATAAAGTGATGAACGGATAGAAATGTTTAAGAAAATAAAAAATATACAAGTTGCTATTTTATGCTTGTCGCTTATTGTTCTTTTTGGCGTTACGTTCCAAAATTATAAATATGCGCAGATTGAGCGTATTAATGAAATATCTTCGAATTCATATATTAATGAGGAAAAAGCAAGTCCAAAGGACTTGTTTCTTGAAAGTTGGTTATTGGTTAAACAAAGCTATGCGGAACCACACTTAAATGATCAAAATTGGCACAGGTGGAAAAGAAGATATATTAATAAAATTAACGATAATGATGATGCTTATGTTACAATAAACACTATGCTTGCCAGTTTGGACGATCCTTACTCAAGGCTTTTGTCAAAAGAAGAATTTTTAGAGCAAAGTAATTCAATAGAATCTAAAATGTATGGCATAGGTGTAAATATAGCATCCGTATCGGGAAAAATATATATTGTAAACGTTATAAAAGGCTCTCCTGCTGATTCTTCAGGGCTTAAACAAGGGGATATGCTTGTAAGCGTTGATAATCACCAAATAAAAGGACAGTCTATATTTCAAGTTGCCCAATACATTAAGGGTGCACTAAATGAAACAGTTACTCTTGTTATTTTAAGAGATAGCGAAAAACTTACAAAAAAAATTAAACGTGCCGAAATTAAGGTTAAGACGGTTGAGTGCGCAAAGCTTGATAAAAATACGGGCTACATCCATATTATAAGCTTTATTGGTAATGATACACCAATAGAATTTATAAACGCCATGAACAAGGTAAAAGACACAAAAGGTCTGATTTTAGACCTTAGAGGTAATACCGGTGGACTTTTCCAAAATGCTGTTTTTGTATCGAATTTGTTTTTAAAAAGCGGCGATATAGTAAGTGTCATAGGACGTGACGGCCTAAGCAGTTCTTACAGAGTGCAAAGAGGGGAATTTGTGTATGACAAACCGCTCGTGGTACTTGTTGACGGTGATAGCGCATCAGCATCGGAGATTGTTTCGGGTGCCCTTAAAGACAACAACAGGGCAAAAATTGTCGGGACAAAAACTTTCGGCAAAGGTGTTGTACAAAAAATTTATGCCTTACCTAATCAAATGGGTATGAATTTAACTATAGCAAAATATTTAACCCCAAGCGGTACAGATATAAATGAAAAAGGTATAGAGCCTGATTACGAGATTACTTTTACAAGAGATGACGTCAATAAAAATTTTGATAGGCAGCTTGAATTTGCAAAAAACCTTATTGCAAAGCAAATAAAATAAGCAATTTTATTTTTTTTCTGATTTTAATAAGATGTGATTTCAAATATTTGTTTTTTTAAATTAAATACTAATACGCCTGTTATAAAAAAACAGGCTACAACCAATAAACTTCAAAGGTCTCCAAAAGCTGATGTTGTAAATTTTGGCGCTAAAGATTTAAATATAGTGCCTAAGGATATTGTTGATTGTTTGGATAATGAAAATTTTGAGTTTAAAACAAAAGACGGCAATGTATTTATTGGCACAATAAAAGAATATCTAAATGACTGTATTGTGGGCTACAGAGATATTCCTAGAAATTTTTCCATTACACATTGTACTCACTGCAAAGACACTGCGCAAAAAATTATTAATGACGGTTTGGATTGGACAAAAACAACGCGCATGAAATGTGGTCCGGGAACTTATTTTGCTATGGGCTGCTCTGCAGGTTCTGAGTTTGGCTCAGGAGGTGTTCCTATTGAGGGGATTTATATTGGGGACAAAAAAGAATATTGTGTTTTTAAGCCTTGTTTTTTATGAAGCAATTACAGGTAATACAGGTTTAAATGCCCGTATAAAAGACTTACTCGACGGGGATAAAAATAATCTCCATTTAAAATATATAAGCAGATACTGCCATGATTATTTGCAATATGACCTCGGACTTGATTTTTTGTATGCAGGTGCAGGCAGAGGTACAGGAGCTTTTGTAGTTCTTAATGATAAATGTATGTGTTTACAAAATTGTTGCTAGGCTCTTGAAAAAACTTCCAATTCTAACGGATTTTCACATTTAATAGGGTTAAAATACGCGCAAGAGCCTACCATTGCAGCATTATCCGTACAATATTTCATTTTAGGAGCATAAGTTTTATACCCTTTTTCATTTAGTGCAACAAGTTTTTTCCTAAGTTCTGAGTTTGCCGCGACACCTCCTGCGCAAACGATTGTTTTGCAGTTATATTTGTCTGCTAAATTAAGTGTTTTTTTAATTAAAGTATCGGAGACTCTTTCTTGAAAGCTTGCACATATGTCCTTTATCGGCATTTCCTTGTCCTTAAAACTTTGCGTAAGTCTTAAAAGCGCCGTTTTAAGTCCTGAAAAACTAAACTCATCTTGGGCAACTTTTGCCTCCGGCAATTTAAAGGCAAAAGGATTTCCTTCTTGCGCTAATTTATCAAGCATAATACCGCCGGGATACGCTAAACCCATAAGGCGTGCAACTTTGTCGTAAACTTCACCAATGGCATCATCAATGGTTGATGCAACAATGGTTTGGTTATCAAAGTCTTTAACATAAATTACTTGGGTATGCCCGCCTGATACAAGTAAACACATAAACGGCGGTTTTAAATCTGATTCTATAAAATTTGCGCAAACGTGTGCTTGTAAATGATTTACGCCAATATAGGGTTTATTGTGAACAAGTGATAAAGTCTTTGCTGCGTTTAGACCTACAAGCAGGCATCCTACTAGTCCGGGGCCGACTGTTGAAGAAAAAGCGTCAATTTGCTCGGGTTTCATTTGTGCCTGCTCAAAAGTTTCTTTTATAACAGGTTCTATTGATTCAAGATGTTCTCGTGCTGCAACTTCGGGTACTACTCCTCCAAACTTTTGATGTGTCTTGATTTGAGAAAAGACAACATTAGAAATTACTTCTCGTCCGTCTTTAACAATCGCGCAAGCAGTCTCGTCACAACTTGATTCTATTGCAAAAATAAGCATTTTCTCTCCGATTTATATTTGCCAGCATTGTATTATAATACTTTTTTGCTATAATAATAGTACCATGAAAAAAAGATGTTTAAGTTTATTTTTTTCATTTTTTATTGTCTTAACCCTTGTTTATACACCGGCTGTAAAGGCTTATACTCTTGAAGATGCGACGTCATTGTATAATCTTGGCATTGATTATTATTCGCAAAATCAAGTACAAAAGTCCATGGAGTACTTTAAAAAAGCAATATCTATTGACCCGAAATTTTACGAAGCGTATTATAATTTAGCGCAAATTCAGGCATCATACGGGTATATAGATTCTGCAATAAAAAGTTATGAAAAAGTTGTGCAACTAAAACCTGATGATTACGAAAGCATTTACGAGTTAGGTAAACTGCTTTATAAACGCGGTTATTTAAATAAAGCAATTTCATATCTTGATAAAGTTCCGCTAAATGAAGACGTGTACACACAAGTGCTTGAATTGGAAAACAAGATTAAAAAAAGGCAAGCAGAGCTTATTGCTATCCAAAAACAAAAAGAAGCAGCTCAGGCTCAGCTGCAAAATAAAATAGAAACAACCCAGCCTGTTAGTGTGGAACAAAAAAACACAGCGCCCCAAAACAATGTTGTAGTTAACCTTAAAGCACCATCTGGTGTTGCTGCGGATTCGCAAGGCAATATTTATGCTGCAAGTTTTTCTGACAATAAGGTATATAGAATTTCACCCGATGGAACAAAAAGTGTGTATGTCGAATCGGTTAATCTTGGCGGGCCTGTTGGTATAGCTATTGATGACTTTGATAATTTGTATGTTGCAAACTATACAAAAAACAATATTCTAAAAGTTACCCAAAGCGGGGTTATAAGTGAGTTTGCAAAAATAAGAAAACCCTATTGTATAGGTGTTGATAAAGCTAGAAAACTTTTAATTGTCTCTGAGCAAGATACAAATAATATTTTAAAATTTGAACTTTAATTTTTTATAAATTTATTCAGTTCTTCGATTGTTTCTTCAAGTTCTTTGTTTACTGCGGCGTCTTTTTTGATTTTATCGCAGCTGTATAAAACGGTAGTATGGTTTTTATTAAAAGCTTCTCCTATTTCAGGCAAACTCATTTGAGTTATTTCTCTGCAAAGATACATTGCAAGTCTTCTTGCATTTGCAATGTCTTTAGAGCGCGAACAGGATAAAATTTCTTCTTTTTTAACACCCAAAAATTTTGCCGTTTTATCAATAATATCATCTATCGTTATTTTTTTTGCATTAGCATTTAAATTAAGAATTTTTTGTGCAAGTTCAACCGTTGCTTCAACCCCTTGAATAGAGGCATAAGCGCTTAATTTATTATAAGCTCCTTCTAATTCTCTTATGTTTCTGTTGTATGTTTTTGCAAGTAATAGCGCAACTTCGTCGCTAATTTCAAAGTTTGAACGTTTTGCGTGTTTTTTTATAATTTCAAATCTTGTGTTTAAATCAGGAATTTGTATTTCAACATTTAAACCCCATTCGTATCTGCTTTTTAATCTGTCAGGAGTACACACAAGAGAAGAAGGAGGTCTGTCTGATGCAAAGACTATTTGTTTTCCGGCATGAAATAAAACATCAAAAATGCTGAAAATTTCTTCTTCCGTTCTTTGTTTTCCTTCTGCAAATTGAATATCATCAAGCAAAAGTACATCGATATTTCGGTATTGGTCACGTAGTTTTTTCATTTTTGAATTTCTCTCCGAGAGAACAATGCCTGATTCTGTCAGTTGGTTGGTTATTTCTTCGGCTTTTGCATATTTTACTTTAAGTGTCGGGAAATTTTTAAGAATTTCATGTCCTATTGCTTGCATTAGGTGTGTTTTACCTAAACCGACATTTCCGTATATATATAAAGGATTGTATTTTTGTCCGGGAGCTTGAGCAACCATTTTTGCAACGTTAAATGCAAAATTTGAGTTCTCGCCGCAGACAAAATTGTCAAAAGTATATTTTAAATTTAGCCCGCAAAAAGAGTGCATTTGTTTTAAATTATCTATTTGCTCCTGTACAAGCGCATGCTCTTGAGTTTGTTTTGGCGGTTTTTTCTTTGTAGGTTTAGAATCGTCAAGGATAATTCGGACACTTCTTTTAAGAGATGTAATTTTTTGCAGTGCTTCTTCAATTTCATTTAAATATTTTTGCGTTAGAACCTGAATACCAAAACCTTGATTACTTTTTAACAGAAAAATTCCATTAGATGGGTTTTCATACAGTGGCAGCGCAGGTTCAAGGTTATTTAGCCAAGTGTGCGCTGTTTCAGGTATATTAATTTTTATCTCATCAATAACTTTTTGCCAAGTTTCAAGCTCTTGCTGTTTCAAAACTGCTCCTTGAAATTTAATATGCAGCCATTCCTAAAATTTGTATTTATTTTACTATAAACATTCCATGTAGTAAAATTATAAAATGAAAAATATTTTTGACTATTCAATTTTATTTGATTTTTTTAGAAATGTATATGCAGATTTATCATACAAAAATCCTCTTAAAAACGCACCTATGCCTTTAAGATACTTTTTTGAACTTACATACAGATGTAATCTAAAATGTCCTTATTGTTATGTAGGTTTAAATCGAAATCAGGAAGAACTTACATCTTGCGAGTGGTTTAATATAATAGAGCAAATTCCTTTTTATTCTTTTGTTACTTTGGTTGGTGGCGAGCCGCTTTTAAGAAGTGATTTTAAGGAAATTTTATTTAAATGTGCCAAAAAAACTTTGGGTAAAATGAATGTCGTTACAAACGGTATTTTAATGAGCGATGATATGATTGACGCGTTTATTAAATCAAAAATGATGTTATTGTCTGTTTCCCTTGACGGTTGGGGTCAAACCCATGACAAAAACCGCTCCGCGGATGGGATTTTTGAAAAGATTAAAAACAATCTTGATAATTTAAATGACAGAAAAAAACGTCCCATGGTTGATATTAAAACAATAGTACTTAAAAATAACATTGAAGATATTTTAAAGTTATACGAATACTCTACAAACTCGGGCTTTGAATTTTTGAGTATTTCTTTTTTAAGAAATAACAATTTAAAACAAAATTCAATTTTAAGGGAAGAATTTGGTGCTGAATTTTTCGAGACAAACTACCCGATAGAGCAATATTTTAATCTCGATGAATTTGAGAAAATTTTTAAAGAAATATATAAAATCAAAAAACATTCAAAAACAAAAATACGCTTTTCGCCAAAGTTTGAAGGCGGCGGGTTTGATGTTGAGATGAAAAAAATAAGAGAATTTTTTACACAAAAAAATAACCTTTTGCCAAGGGATATTTATTACCCATGCAAATATCCGTTTTCAAACATGATGATAAACCCGCATGGCGATGTTTATCCTTGTCTTTCGTTAAAAATTGGTAATGTTAAAGACAAAAAAATAATTGATGTGTATAATGAAGCAAAGTTTAAATGTTTCAGAAATAATTTAAAATACTCAAAAGCTTTCACATCTTGCCAGATGTGCTGCGAATTAAAAGTTAAAGACTAAGGAGAATACAATGCGCAAAGCCTTAAAAAATATATTAGCTGTCTTAATTGTCACTTTTGCAATAATAATGCCTCTTGAGGCTAAAGAATACGTAAATCAGAAATTAAAAAACGGGCAAACGGTAATTGTAAAACAGGTTTCCAATAATCCGACCGTTACAATTAATACTTGGATTAAAACAGGCTCAATTAATGAAAACGATAAAAACTCAGGAGTAGCACACTTTTTGGAACACCTTTTCTTTAAAGGAACAGAAAAAAATCCGACGGGAACTTTTGAAAGAGTTTTGGAAAGCAAAGGCGCGCTTACAAATGCCGCTACAAGTAAAGATTTTACACACTATTACATTACAATTCCATCCAAAGACTTTGATTTAGCGTTGTCTTTGCATGCTGATATGCTTTTGAACCCTTTAATACCAAGAAAAGAGCTTGAAAAAGAAAGGCTTGTCGTGTTGGAAGAAATTTCAAAAGGCAAGGATAGCCCTACAAGCGTAATGTGGGAAAATCTTTTTAACGTTATATATTCTTCGCAAGAGCCTAAACACCCTTATTTTAGACCTGTTATAGGTAAAAAAGAGGTAATTGAAACAATTACAAGAGAAGAAATACTAGACTTTTACAATAAATTTTATTTACCTGCAAATATGACGACAGTAATTGTGGGCGATGTTAATCCGGATGATGCAATAAAAAAAGTTGAACAATATTTTGTAAAAAGCGAGGCAAAACCATATATAGAGCCTGTATATCCAAAAATTCATCCTATAAATAAAATCTTAAGTGTAAACGAGGAAATGGATGTTAATCAGGCTTATATGACAATAGCTTTTAAAGCACCAAAATTTAAAGATGACAAAGATACTTACGCGCTCGATGTTCTAGCTACAATTTTAGGTGACTCAAAAAGCTCAAAACTTAATCAGGTTTTAAAGGAACAAAAACATCTTGTATACTCAATAAGTGCTTCTAATTCATCTTTTATGGATGATGGACTTTTTACAATAAGTGCAACTTTTGGCCCTAAAAATTCCACCGAAGTTAAAAAAGAAATTTTTGACGAGATTAAAAAAATCCAAAATGGCGAATTAACTGATGCCGAGATGAAAAAAGCAAAAAACATGATAAAAACAGACACATACTATTCTCGTGAATCTATTTCAAATATTTCCGATGAGCTTGGTTATTTGACCATGTTTTGGGGCTCAAGCACGTATTACGATAATTATTTGAATAATATCGACAAAGTAACAAGAAAAAATGTTATTGCTGCTGCAAAAAAATATCTGACAACTTCCAAATATGCAATTTCTACCGTCACTCCAAAAAATGAAAATGTAAAGGAAATAGCGCAAATTGCTGCTGCTGCAAAGCTGCCGTTTGATTTAAAAATTGTTGAGCAATCTAAAGATGCAACAAAGTACCTTCTTCCAAATGGCGCGCAATTAATAATCAAGAAAAATAATTCAAATTCAATTATTGCAATAGATATAGAGGCAAAAGGGGCAAAAATCCTTGAAAAAATTCCCTCGACAGGCATGCTTGCCGCATCCGTTGCAAAACAAGGTACAAAAAAATATTCAAATGCTGAGTTTGCAAACCTGTTGGATGAAAAAGGCATAAAACTTGCCCTCTCATCCGGTTCTGATGTTTTTTCAATTTCTATGCAGACAACACAAAATGAGCTTGATGAGGCGTTGGATGTTTTAAGCGAAGTTGTTAACAACCCTGTTTTTTCGGCTTCGGAAACTGAAAAAATTAAAAATTTAAGAATTGCCGATTTAAAGAAAATTCAGGATAATGCTTTATCAATCGGGCTTGACGAATTTAAAAAAGTTGCCTTTAGCGGTAGCTACTATGGGCAGGACTCTAAGTTTCTTTTAAGCAAAATTCCATTAGTTACACCTGATGATATAAAAGGTTACTATGATGAAGTTTTAAATCCTGAAAATATGGTTGTTTCTGTTGTTGGAAATGTCAATGAAAAAGAAATTGCACAAAAAATAAATGATATTTTCAAAAAAAAGACAGGCAAGAAAATTAATTACAAAGAAGAAAAAATAAATGTTTTCAATCCTCAAAAAAATATTGATTTAACTTTTGTAAAACCTGAAACTCAGACTGCTTGGGTTTTTGTTGGATATAAAACTTGCCCTGTATACAGTGAAAAAGATATGGCAACCTTAAAGGTAATAAATGCAATTTTAGGCGAGGGCATGAGCTCAAGACTATTTAAAAATTTAAGAGAAGAAAAAGGTCTTGCGTATTCTGTCGGCTCAACAATGTTGCAAAATATTCTTGACGGTAGTTTAGTGGCATACATAGGTACAAACAATAAGAATACACAGGTTGCAAAAAACGGAATGCTTGATGAAATCAACCTGCTGAAAAAGGAATATGTTACTCAGAAGGAATTGCAGGAAGCAAAAGATAAAATCTTGGGAAATATTGTTATTTCTCTTGAAACAAATATGGATGATGCATCGCTTTTGGGCTATTATGGCGTAAGCGAGCGCGACATTAATTATCTTGAAACATATAAAAAATTAATAAGCGAAGTTTCGCAAAACGATATTTTGGAATTTGCCAATAAACATTTCTCAAAACCTTATATAGCCGTTATTGTAAAGGGTAACGAATCTGTGATAAAATAATAAAACAATGTACGGATTTAATTTTGAGCTGGACGATTTCCAAAAAGAGGCAATCGATTATATTAAAAACAGCAAAAGCGTTGTCGTGTGCGCGCCTACCGGTGCAGGTAAAACTTGTATTGCACAAAGCGCAATACATCTTGCACTTGAAAACGGCACAAGAATTTTCTATACAACCCCACTAAAAGCTCTTTCAAACCAAAAGTATTTCGATTTTTCACGCCAATACGGCGAAGATAAAGTCGGGCTTTTAACAGGGGATACTACAATTAATCGTGAAGCACAGATTGTGGTTATGACAACGGAAGTCTTTAGAAATATGCTCTACGGTACGACTTTTGGTACTTTAAGAGATAATTTAAAAGATGTTAAATATGTCGTGCTTGATGAAGTTCATTATATGAATGACGAGCAGCGCGGAACTGTATGGGAAGAAAGTATTATTTATTGCCCGACAAACATACAAATTATTGCGCTGAGCGCTACGGTTCAAAATTCAAAACAGCTTACAAATTGGATAAATACCGTACACTCCGGAACAGAACATGTTTTTACCGACTTTCGTCCGGTTCCTTTGAGGTTTTACTATTATGACAGTTCAAAACCAGATACTGTTTTGCCTCTTTTAACACCTGAGGGTAAGCTAAATCGAAAAATTAAACCCGAAAGTAAATATAAATATTTTAATAAAAAGACTGTCGTTAAAAATCCTGTGGCATCAATTACTTTGGCACTAAAAGAAAAAAATATGTTGCCTGCAATATATTTTACTTTTTCACGCAAAAAATGTGACGAAAATGCCCAAAAATGTGCAACTTTAGAGCTTTTAACAAAAGATGAGGCACAGAAGATAAACACCCTTGTAGATGAATATATTAAAGAAAATCCTTATTTAGAGAACAACCCCCAAATTGACCTTATTAAAAAAGGTGTTGCATCGCACCATGCAGGTCTTTTACCGGGGTGGAAGGTGCTTGTTGAAAGATTATTTCAACAAGGGTTAATAAAAATGGTTTTTGCAACAGAAACACTTGCTGCAGGAATTAATATGCCTGCACGCACAACTGTAATCAGTTCTATTTCAAAACGAACCGATGAAGGACACAGAATGCTCAGTGCTAATGAATTCTTGCAAATGTCAGGCAGAGCAGGTCGTAGAGGTATGGATGAAATTGGCTATGTTGTTATTGTCGGAACACCTTTTCAGACACCTGAAGAAGTTGCAACTCTTGCGACGTCCGACGCAAATCCGCTCGAGAGTAAATTTTCGCCTTGTTATTCAATGGTTTTAAATCTCTTGCAACGCTTTAGTCTTGACGAGGCAAAAGAGCTTATATTAAAAACTTTCGGCTACTATTCTTCTTCAGACAGAATTTCGCCATTGCTTGCTCAGATGGAAGAATATAACAATGTTATTAATGCTGCAAAAAGTTACAAGTGCCATTTGGGTTTAAAAAATGAAGACTTTATCGAGTATAACAAGCTCAAAAATATGTATGTTGAAGCGCGTACTATTTTTAAAACCCTTAAGCGTCAGGCGCATAAATCAGGCAGAAAAGATGCACCCGAGGTTGCGGAATTTGGCAGAAAATCGAAAGAACTCTTTAGGAAAATTGAACATTTTGGTTGCGATAACTGCAAACTGTATAAAAAACACAAAAAAGAACTTGAGCTTTTAGCTCGTTACGAGAAAAAAGCGCGACAACTAAAAAAAGAAATCGAATTTCAAAAAGATGTTTATTGGCAAAAATTTCTTGCACATAAAAATATTCTAGAGCAGACGGGCAATCTCGTAGATAATTTCCCTACCGATAGGGGGAAAGTTACAATGGTACTTAGAACCGAAAACGAGCTTTATTTGTCAGAGGTTATTTTAAGCGGTTTATTGGACGATTTAAATCCTGCTGAGTTGTCCTCGGTTATATGTGCACTTGCTTGCGAAGAAATGCGCACAAAAGATGAATGTATTACAAATCCGCCTTGTCAAAAAGTGCGCAAGGTCTTGGGTAAAATAAAGGATATAAGACGAAAAATATATATTTTAGAGCGTGACAATAAAATAGAAAATCCCATGAATTTGCACTCACATTTTTGTTCATTAATTGAATTTTGGGTAAATTCAGATAACAGCGAAACTTCACCAATTAATGCTTGGGAGGAAATGTTTAAAGATAGCGAGTTTTCACAAGGAGATGTCGTACGAGCATTTAAGCGCACTATTGATATTTTGCGTCAAATAACAATTATCGAAGGTTTAAAACCTGAGCTAATTGAGAACGCCAAAAAAGCAATTCGCTCTATAAATCGAGAGCCGGTAAATGTTGATTAATGTTAAAATTTGTAAAATCGGTTTATTTTATTATTAAAAATTTAATGTATTTTGTTTTTTTGAATACGTCAAAAGTAGGTTTTTTATGCAGGTTAATAGGGTTTCAAGTATACAACAAAATAAAAATGGTCGTTTTGCAAATTTCAAAAGCGCATCAGCCAAAGCGAAAACTGTCGAAAGTTCATATTTGTCAGACATCAGTTCTTCGTATATAAGGGCAAATTATGCTCCGATAAGCTTCAAGGGTAATGCAAGCGCAATAAAGAAAGCATATATTATTACAAGCGAAACCGACGATGTTCCACTGCTTGCTACTAAAAAGAATAATTCGTATGTTGTGGATTTTGATTCCCAAACAGAGGTTATCTATGGAAAACATGCTTGCGATTATTTAAAAGGACGTGATTTCTTTGAATATGATACTCAAATTATATTTCCAAAAAAAGCCTCAGGCAGACTTATAACCCAAGACGGAAAGATAATTCCGGTAGGCGAAAATGGTGCAATTTTAATTAAAGCCAAAACAAATGCTAAAGTTGAAATTGAAAAAGGTTACCCCATGATAGTTTTGTCTAAAAAAGATTACGACTGGTATGAACGCTACAATAAAGATGCTAAGGATGAAACTATAAGAAACAAATTTTTAGAGTTAATTTATTATAATTCTCATCTTTATAGCGGCAATTTTACGCCAAGTATTTTGTTGCCTAAAAAATTTAGAAATCAAGACTTTTTAGTTTCTATCGGTATAGACAAATACGTTTCCAAGAATAATCTTTTACTAGACTTGTATCAAAAAAAAGACACTTTATCTGAAGAAGACAGAGCTCAATTAGAATTTGTTAAAAGTCTTTTGGATAAATTAATTTCAGATGATATTGTTATCCAAAAGCAGGAAGGTTATTTGCATTTTAATACACCATTGTACAATCCCAGATTTCAAGAGAGACGCTTACTGCAAAAGGGGTACAGTCAAGAACAAATAAAAATAATTATGCCAATATATAAAAAAGCAAGACAGGCATTTTTTGATTCCAGATTTTGTTTTAAAAATCCTGCGCAAAATTACCCAAGGGAACTTGTTGCAAAGATGAAAGAGCGCGGGATAATATATGACAATAAAAAATACGCAGATGATTTTATATACTGGAAGGAAGTTTTTGCAAACGAAGTAGACATATGGAATAAATTAAGACAAGAAGGTTTTAATGATGAAGAAATAAGAATTGTTGTTGAAAATTGGAAAAAGTATAATATGACAGGTTATGATTTAAGCGGCCTGAGACACATTGATTCTCAGACTGCAGTTTACGATTTTAACAGCAAATTGAATAATTGGACACAAGAAGGTACAAACTGGATAACAAATTCAACCGCACTTGCTTCAACAGATGGTACTTCACCTTTCATAGGGGTATCTATAGTGCAAGATGACAGGCACAAGGTTGTACATATGTCTGAGGTAAGAAGTGAAGAAAAATTACACGCTCATCCAAATTTGGAAGAAAAAAGACAAACCGAAATTTATTTGATTACAAGCGGAGCGGCAGCCCTTAATGTGGTTAAAGATGGCAAAAGTCAGGTAAAAATATTGCATGAAGGTGATTTGGCAGTAGTTGGTCCTGGCGTTGCTCACTCCATTAACTCTATTGCGGGCGAGTATGAGCATATTGTATCCCAAGTTCCTTCTGCTTTTCAGTATGGTTTTAGTTTTAAGCAATCTATAGATGAGCCAAGTGATTATAACGAAGAAGAGCTGATAAAACGTGCAATGGAACTGTTAGAGGAATATGAAAAATAAATTTTTACTCTACTGTTACTGATTTTGCAAGGTTTCTCGGTTGATCTACGTCTTTACCCAAATATTCAGCTATGTAATATGCTAAAAGTTGTAGCACAACAATATTTAGGGCCGGTGATAGCGTATCTGATATGTCGGGAATCAACAGAACGTCATCAAATAAATCTTTGTGTTTTTTATCAATATAATTAGAAACACCTATAAGCCTTGCCTGACGCGCCTTTGCTTCTTCACAATTTGACATTACTTTGTCATAAACTATACCCTTGTTTAATATTGCAAGGACAGGCATTGTTTCATCCAACATTGCAATGGGGCCATGTTTTAATTCGCCGGCACTATAGCCCGTAGCGTTAATATAGCTTATTTCTTTTAGCTTTAGTGCACCTTCAAGCGAGGTTGGGAAGTTTATTCCGCGCGCTATGAATATAAAATCTTTAAAACTTGAATATTTTTTGGCAACAGATTTAATATTTTCTGTATTATTTGTAATTGTTTCTATTTTGTTTGGCAACTCAAGCATTTCTTGTTTTAAAGAGATTATTTCTTTGTCATTTGCACTTTTTTCGTCAATAATTTGAGTTATGTACAATGTGAGTAAATACAGCGATAAAAGTTGTGCTGTATAAGATTTTGTAGCAGCAACGGAGACTTCAATTCCTGCATTAACAGGCAACAAACTGTCTGCAAGACGAGCCATGGTACTGTCCGGACGGTTTGTGATAATTAAAACGTGAGAACCTTTTTCCCTTACTTGTTTTATTGCGGTTATCGTGTCCGCTGTTTCACCTGATTGTGATATGCCAATTACAAGGGTATTTTTATCTGCTATAGTATTTCTATATATATATTCGCTTGATGCTTCAACATCGGTTGGAATATTTGCAAATTTTTCCAAAATATATTTACCTACAAGTCCCGCATGTAGTGATGTTCCGCATGCAATTATTTGTATTCTGTTAATATTTTTTAAATCAGCCGTACTTAATTTAACGTCTTCAAGAACTATGGGCGATTTAGCGTCTTTTAATTTTCCGCTGAGAACGTTTCTTGCGACATCGCTTTGTTCATGGATTTCTTTTAGCATATAGTGCTTAAAGCCCATTTTTGAAAGTGCAACAGGTTCAAAGGGCAGCATTTCAATCTTGTTTTCAAGCACATTACCATTAAAATCGGTTATTTTAATGGAATCTTTTTTAACTTCCGCTACTTGATTATCATTTAAATAAATTGCTTTTTTTGTATATTCAATAATGGCGGGAATGTCGCTTGCAATGAAGTTTTCCCCTTCGCCTACCCCGATTATTAATGGGGCATTTTTTCTTGCAACTACGATTCTATCTTGCAGTGTTTTATGCATTGCGCAAAACGCGTATGCGCCTTGAATTTTTTTAACTGCATTTGTCATAGCTTTAAGCAGGTCTTTATATTTGGAAAATTCATGCGCTATTAAGTGCGCCGCAACTTCAGAATCAGTTTGGGATTTAAATTCGCAACCTAGTTTTTCAAGTTCGGCTTTTAATTCTTTATAGTTTTCTATAATGCCGTTATGCACTACAACAAGACTGCCGCAGTTACAGGTGTGCGGGTGCGCATTTAACTCGGTAGGAAGACCATGTGTTGCCCAGCGGATGTGACCTATCCCGACAGTTGACTTGTTACATATATTTTGTTCGTTATTTAAAATGTCGCGCAGATTGTTAAGTTTACCGGGTGCTTTAAAAATCTCAATTTTATTTTTTGTCATAAGAGCGACGCCTGATGAGTCATATCCCCTGTATTCAAGATAAGATAACCCCTTTATCAAGACCTCGCTTGCTTTTTTGTTACCGATATACCCTACTATTCCACACATAAAATAATTCCTTTAGTCATGTAATTCAGCTATTTTATTACACAAAAATCTATCAATCAAATTAAGATTTCATAAAGAGCTTATTTAATTCTTGCGGTTTAAAAATTCCGCATTCTGTTATAATGCCTTTTATGAGCTCATTTGGAGTTACATCAAAGCTAGGGTTAATGACTTTTACCCCATCGGCACATATTTTTTTACCGTTAATTGTTGTAACTTCTTCTTCGTCCCTTAATTCGATTGGTATATCGTCTCCTGTTTTAATTGACATATCTATTGTTGATTTTGGCGCTGCAATATAAAAAGGTATGTTGTGATATTTTGCTGCTATTGCCACTGTGTAAGTACCTATTTTATTTGCACTGTCACCATTTGCGGCAATTCTGTCGGCACCAACCACAACAACGTCTATCATACCTTTTTTCATAAAATATGAACACATACCATCTGTTATAAGTGTTACAGGAATTCCGTCTTCTACAAGTTCAAAGGTTGTAATGCGCGCACCTTGTTGCCTTGGGCGTGTTTCATCCGCAAAAACTTGAATTGTATTATCTTTTGCATAAGCACTTCTTACAACCCCAAGAGCTGTGCCGTAACCGACAGTTGCAAGTGCTCCTGCATTACAGTGAGTTAAAATTGTTGCACCTTTTGGTACAATTTGTGCCCCGTAATCACCAATTTTTTTGTTTATTTCAATATCTTCGTTTTCAAGTCTTATGGCATTTTCGATAAGTGCTTGCGTAATTTCTTCTTTTGAGCCGCCCTTGTCAACTATTTTAAGCTGTTCATTAAGTGCCCAGCTTAAATTAACAGCGGTAGGGCGAGATGAATTTATGTATTCTATCCCCCTTTTTAATTCTTGAATAAAATTTCCCGAGTTATTTTTAAGTAACTCTATTGCACATAAAGCAGCACCATGGGCTCCTGAAATACCTATGGCAGGTGCTCCTCTTACAATCATTGTTTTTATTGCATTATACATTTGCTCAGCTGTTTTTATGTCGATTTTTTTATACTCATAGGGTATTAAGGTTTGGTCAACCATTCTTGAAACACCGTCAAGTTCGCCTGTTTTAATCCATTCTACAGTTTTAATTTTAGAGTGAAATTCGCTCATTTTTTATCCTTTATTCAATGTGTATATCTATTTCTTCAATGTCGTCGGGTTTTTTATCGAATTGTGAAAGTAAAAATACTGCCCCCATACCGGTAGTAGCATTTGTAAGCGCTGTAAGGATACCGATTGTAATTACTATAACAAGGAAAAGCCAAAAAGTATCAAAACTTACAATATAGGGTAGTCCGTATGAGTAGTAAGATGGCATAATTAAATGTATTATAAGCACTAACGGAGTGAAAATTGCAAAGTATGCAACTGCACTACAAAAGCCAATCATAGCGCCAAGTGCTGCACCTTGTTGGTTTTCAAGAAATCCTATTTCGTTTCTTGCTTTCATAAAAAACATAACCGCAGGAGCACATAAAAGTCCTAAAGCAAAGGCAACAAGCCCGATTAAAAATCCTACAATGCCAACAAGAGCAAGTATTGCACCTAATATTAATGCATAAATTGCCGCCTTTTTTGCTATCAATGTGTTCATATTATCTCCCTATTTTTTATTTCTAAATTTCTTGCATGACAAATACCTATTGCGATTGAATCTATTGTGTCATCAAGCTTCGTGTTTGGGTTTAGCTCAATATATCTTTTAACCATAGATTTTACTTCATCTTTGCTTGCTCTGACATGCCCCGTTAAGACTTGTTTTACGACAATGGGGGTATATTCTCCCGCTTCAACTCCCGATTCTTCAAGTGCGGCAAGAATTACACCTCTGGCTTGCGCTACGGGAATAATTGTTTTTTGGTTTTTAAAGAAAAAAAGTTGCTCAATGGCTGCGCTTTGAGGGTTAAAAGTTGCACATATATGTTTAATGTCGCGATAAATTTCCGCCAACCTTTTGGGGTGTGGCAGATTTTTATCTGTTTGTATAGAACCACAGGAAACAAGTGTATATTGCTCACCTTGTGCCTCTATAATACTGTAACCCGTTATTCCTATGCCGGGGTCTATTCCTAAAATCCTCATAAAGTAATTATATTATGAAATAAA
>CALUYC010000015.1 GCA_944324895.1 Candidatus Gastranaerophilales bacterium | reverse complement strand
ATGGCCGAGTGGCTGAAGGCGGCACCCTGCTAAGGTGTTATGTGGAGTAATCTGCATCGAGGGTTCGAATCCCTCTTTCTCCGAACTTTCGCAGTTTGAATTGTGGCGCGACGCGCCCAATGAAAACAAGAAAGCTTAAGGATGTGAGAGCGTGACGGCTGCGATGAGCAGGCGGACAGCTCGACACTGGACTACTTTCGCAGTTTGAATTGTGGCGCGCCCCAAGGGCATTTCCAAACTCTAAGTTCGCATAACTCACTAAGAGTTTGTGGGCACGACGCGCCCAATGAAAACAAGAAAGATAATTTATCCCAACTTCCCGGGAGGAAGTATGAATGAAATAATTAAATTAATTGAAGCAACAACAATAGCTGGTGTCGGTGGCACAGGTCTTGGCGGAATAATTGGCGCCTTGTTTAAAAAAGATTCAAAAAAAACTGTCAGCTTGCTGTTAAGTTTTGCCGGCGGTGTAATGACGGCTATTGTTTGTTTTGATCTTATTGTAAGTGCGATAAATACAAAAACAAATATTTTTATTGTTTCTTTAGGTATTTGTGTCGGTGTACTGGTTGTTTATTTATTAAACTTTATCATAGACAGATCAACAAACCATGAAGTCCACCATATTAGCCATGATCACCCTCAAACTGCAGATGATTTGGATGAAATTATCCACTCAAACCATTTAAGTGCGCATATTGAAAAGAAAGACACGACTTTTTCTCTTTTTGTTGCGGGTTTAATTATGGCTTGTGCTATTGCTCTGCATAATGTGCCTGAAGGTATGACTATCGGTGCGTCTTTTGCTAATATGGGCGGTGCGCTTGAAGGGTCTGCGCTTGTACTTGCAATTTTAATCGGTTTGCATAATATTCCCGAGGGAATGGCAATTTCTGTTCCTTTGATTAACGGGGGAATAAGCAAACGCAGAGCAGTTCTTTTAACTGCACTAA
This sequence comes from Candidatus Gastranaerophilales bacterium, assembly GCA_944324895.1. Lineage (GTDB taxonomy): Bacteria > Cyanobacteriota > Vampirovibrionia > Gastranaerophilales > Gastranaerophilaceae > Galligastranaerophilus. The sequence goes on along the minus strand of CALUYC010000015.1, from coordinate 3,619 downwards.
GCGGTGCACCTACAATAATAGGTGCGATTTTGGGCTTTTTAATTGGCGATATCGGTTCATTAGGGCTTGCTTTAAGTTTAAGCTTTGCCTCTGGCGCTATGCTATATGTTACTTTTGGTGAAATTTTGCCGCAATCTATTTTGATGTATCGCAGTAAATTACCTGCTTTCTTTGTTATAATCGGTATTTTAGTCGGTTTAATAGTTATATATATTTAATCTTTTTCTTTACTAATAATTTTTTATGATACAATACTTGTGTACTACAGGAGTAATATATGTCCGTATTAATACTTGGTGGAGCAGGTTATATAGGTTCTCACACCGTTTGGGAGTTTTTAGATAGAGGGCTTAATGTTGTTATTGCAGATAATTTGCAAAGCGGGCATATAGAGGCTGTTCATCCGGATGCAAAATTTTACAAAGGCGATATTCGCGATGAAGCCTTTTTGGATGATTTATTTAAAAAAGAAAAAATAGACTCTGTTATTCATTTTGCCGCAAATTCTCTTGTAGGCGAGAGCATGAGCGATCCTTTAAAGTACTACGATAATAATCTTTACGGCACCATGGTTTTGCTTAAGTCTATGGTTAAAAACAATATTAAAAAAATTGTTTTTTCTTCAACTGCGGCAACCTATGGAGAGCCTGAAAACATACCGATTTTAGAAACAGATAAAACGCAACCTACAAATACTTACGGTGAGACAAAATTGTCAATGGAAAAAATGTTTAAATGGGTATCTGTTGCCCATGATTTGAGTTTTGTTTCTCTTAGATATTTTAATGCTTGTGGAGCGCACAAAAGCGGTAAAATTGGCGAAGACCATAGTCCTGAAACACACTTAATTCCTATTGTTTTGCAAGTTCCAAACAACAAAAGAGAATTTGTAGGAATTTTTGGCGATGATTATAATACGCCGGATGGTACTTGCATACGTGATTATATTCATGTAACGGATTTGGCACAAGCTCATTATTTAGCTCTTGAATATTTGAACAAAGGCAATAAAAGCGATATTTTTAATCTTGGTAACGGTGTAGGTTTCTCGGTTAAAGAAGTAATTGAGGCCGCGCGCGAAGTTTGTGGGCATAAAATTCCCGCAAAAATTTCGCCAAGAAGAAGCGGCGACCCTGCAAGGTTAATAGCATCATCAGATAAGGCAAAAAATATTTTAAACTGGCAACCTAAATATACAAATTTAAAAGAGATAATAGAAACTGCATGGATTTGGCATAAAAACCATCCTGAAGGATATTAATATGAGCGAAGCAATTCAACAACAAGAATGGAAACCTTCCATAAACCCCTGGCTTGGGGTTGTGCCTGTTATGTTGGCAATTTTTATGTTTGTGCTGGATGAAACCATTTCAAACGTTGCACTAACATACATTGCAGGTTCAATGTCTGTTTCACACAACGAGTCTACTTGGGTTTTAACAAGTTATCTTATAGCATCGGGTATTGCAATACCTTTTGCCGGTATGATGGCAAAAGTTTTAGGGAGGAAAAATTATTTTATAGCCTCTATTATTGTATTTACAATATCGTCTTTTTTGTGTGCAGTTGCAAGAAGTATGCCTGAGATAGTTCTCTTTAGGTTTATTCAAGGTCTCGGCGGTGGCGGTCTTTTGCCATTGGGTCAATCTATTATGCTTGAAAGTTTTTCGGGTGAAGACAGACCAAAATCAATGGCATTGTTTGGTATGGTTATAGTATTTGCTCCGCTTTTGGGGCCTGTTTTGGGTGGTTGGATTACTGAAAATTGGTCATGGCCTTGGATTTATCTTATAAATATTCCTATAGGTATAATTTGTGTTATCCTTGCAAAAAAGTTGCTGGAAGATCCGCCCTATGCAAGAAAGCAAAAAGGTATAAAAATTGACGTGAAAGGACTTACTTTCCTGTCCTTGTGGCTTATAAGTTTGCAGATAGTTCTTGAGAAAGGAAATGATGCAGACTGGTTTGGTGCGGCTTGGATATGTTGGTTAAGTGCCTTTAGTTTAATATGTGCCGTTTTATTCTTTGTTTCGCAGTTTAAAAATAAAGAATACCCTCTATTGGATTTAAGTGTTTTAAAAAACAGAACATATTTCTTTGGCACATTAATACAAGTCATTTTGATGGCAGTGTTTTTGGCATCTGCTGCGCTTTTACCTTCAATGCTACAAACTCTTTTGGGATATAGTGCATATTTAAGCGGCCTTTCAATGGGTTCAAGGGGTATAGGTAGTATCAGCGGGGTTATTACATATTTAATACTTTCAAAACGTATGGGTGACAGGCGTATTACAATGATTGGCCTTACTCTTTTAGGTTTTGGCAGTTTATTCTTTGGAATGATAAATTTACAGATAAACCTGAGCATTATTGCAGTTCCCAATATTTTATACGGCTTAGGTATTTTCCTTGCGCTAACACCGCTTGTACCGCTTTCTTGCTCTACTGTTAAAAATGAGGATATGGCAAATGCTTCTTGTTTGCAAAACCTTGTTAAAAACATTGGCGGTGCGATAGGAACATCTATTGGCACAACTATGGTTTCAAGGTTTGCGCAGGCTCACCAACATATGATGTCGGGTCATTTGAATTTTTCAAATGATATTTATGTAGAAAAATTATCTGCAATGACACAAGCATTTATGCAAACAACAGCAGATGTTGCAACTGCTCAGGGTATGGCAATGGCAAATATTTATCAGGAGTTGTTGCAGCAGGCAAGGCTTTGGGGCTATGTTGATACATTCAGGTGGTTTGCGTTTGCAACGTTTTTGTTGATACCTATGCTTGTACTTGTTAAAAAGACTAAAGACGCTAAGGAAGAAGGATAATTATTTAATCCAGCCTTGTTTTTTAAGTATTGCAGGCAAACCTGCTTTTATATTTTCCATTGAAAGAGCATTTTTTTCAAAGAAATCTTCAAGTTCATGGTATTGCCTTGTCCATTCAAAATCTATATCGCGTCTGTTTAGTGTTTTTTCAAACGGTTCATGAATACTTATATATTCCTTGCGACGGTACCCGTATGAAAAGCATGGTTTACTGCCTGTACCTGAGAATTCTGCACCTTGAGTTAAGCCGAGGTAATCAGTTCTTTTTGCCAATAATTCACCCAATATTTCAGGAAATTTTTCCCAACGATGGTAAAATCTTTGGTTTTCAAAAGTTTTATAAACTTCATCTAAATTTAAATATAGATTGTCGGGGAATTTATTATTGTTAATATCTTCAAGGCGTCCTTCTAATGATATACATTTTGCTCCGAAAGATATGCTTGACGATGCTTGAGGGTTTGAAGTTGTTTTTCTATATGCATTGTTTGCTTTGTATTGAGCGGTAATTGAATTAATTTTCATAAAAAAATCCTTGTGCTTGATAATATATTTTTATAAAATATGTGAAAAATATTTTTTGTTAGAATATTTTCCTTTTATTGGATTCTTTGTGATTTAATTCAAATATGATTTTAATTTACAAGAGCTTATTTATTAATGGAGACGGCGGCAGACGCTCAATTTCTACGGGCTTCGCCCTTGAAATTTTACGCTAACTGCATCCGTCAAATCACAAAATCAAAGATTTTGGATTTGTCGTAGGATTTTCACCCGCTACGCGGCTT
>CALUYC010000014.1 GCA_944324895.1 Candidatus Gastranaerophilales bacterium | reverse complement strand
GGTGCTGTTTTCCATTATATTCCTTTACACTTATCGGGCATGGGAATAAAAATGGGGTACAAAAAAGGCGATTTCCCGATTTCTGAATCTATAAGTTCAAGACTTATCAGACTGCCAATTTATGCAGACTTAGGAAACACAGAAACAAGTTTTATTATAGATAAAATTAAAAAGTTTTTAAATAGTTAAACAGGAGGATGAAATGACAGAACAAGAAAGACTTATAAATTACGACGAAGAAGCAAAAGAGATTATAATGGGCAGAGTCCCAGAAGAAACAGATTTCCCTGGGGTAATATTAATCGACAATATTTCATTATGTAATCTTAAATGCAGTATGTGTTTTCATAAAAATATGAAAAGAAAACCGGGAATAATGGACATCAATTTATACAAACGCATAATTGATGAAATTGCCGAGAATAAACCTGATGCACAAATATGGATTACATTTTTTGGTGAAGGTTTAATGCTTAAAGATTTGCCTGAAAGAGTAAAATATGCGCGCGACAAAGGTTTAACAAATATCATTTTAAATTCGAACGGAAATTTAGCAAGACCTGATTTTTCAAAAAGACTTATAGAAGCCGGACTAAATGGTTTTTATGTCGGAATAGATGCTTTCAAACCCGAAACATACGAACAAATTAGAGTCGGCGGAAATTTAGAAAAAGTTACAAAGGGTGTACTTGAATACAAAAAAATGCTCGATGAGTTTGGAAAACCCGATCAAAACGTTGTTGTTCAGTTTGTTGAAATGGATATCAATGCCGCAGAATTACAAGATTTTATTAACTTTTGGCATGGTAAGCACGGTATTAAGTGCAAAGTAAGACCAATGGTAAGTTGGGCGGGAAAAGCAGGAAAACAGGCGACTAACCTAAAAGATGACGTAGACAGACTGCCTTGCTATTGGGCAATGAATACAATTAACATTACCGATAAAGGCGATGTTGCTCTTTGCTCTGTCGACTTAGACTGTGCTTCTCCTATGGGCAATATTGTAAATAGTTCAATTAAGGAAGTTTGGAACACTACATTGAGAGAATTCAGGGATAACCAACGCAACGGTAATTGGGATAAAATTCCGCCTATGTGTCAAGCTTGCAAAGACTGGCAATCGGGTTATGCCAAATATATGTAATTTGAATTAAACATAAATTCTGATTATTAAAACACATCATGAAAAGCAAAGCATCAAAAAATATATACTATAAACTTGTTAATAAATTTGCAATCTCAAAAGAAAAAAGACACAAAGCAAGGCAAGCGCTCAGCAATGAGTACAGAAACAGGGGTGTAAATAACAAATTAATATTCATCAAGGACAATAAAGAGTATGTCCTTGATGAATACAATTTTTGCGAGAGCGATTTGTCAAATGTGCGAATAACCATAACAGGGAACAATAATACAATAAAAATTCATTTACCAAATTCATTAAAATACGTTGATATAAATTGCTCGGCAAGTAACGTTAATATCGAAATCGGCAAAGAATGTATAATAAGGAAATCTAAATTTACCATATGGGGAGGCGATAAAAAGTCTTCTATAAAAATAGGGAATTCCTGCACATTTTGGAATAATTTTCAATTATTTGTCAACGGTTGTGCATCTTTTGAAATGGGTGATGATTGCATGTGCTCATATGATATTCAAATATGGTGCGGTGACGGACACAGAGTAATTGATAAAACAAATGGTGATGTGGCAAATCTGCAAAAACGTCCGCTTTCCATCGGACGACATTGTTGGATAAGCAATAATGTGCTAATGACAAAAAACGCAGTAATTCCAAACAATACAATCGTCGGTATGGGGGCGGTTGTTTCAGGAAAATTTGAACAAGAATATACCTGTATTGCAGGAAATCCGGCTAAAGTTGTGAAACATAACGTTGATTGGGATAGAAAAAATATATAAATAACAATACAATTAATTACAGTCTAACTCAATTAATTTTACGGTGTTTTTGTCAAGATTTATTATAGCTGCACAAATTTTACTTTTTTTATGCCTAGACTGCCCTACTGAACCAGGATTTAACAAAATTGTATTATCAAACTCAATCAACATTGGCCTGTGAGTATGGCCAAAAATAATATAATCGTAGTTTAAATTAGAGAACTTTTTCAATTTGTCACTATCAGGATAAATATATTCCTCCAAAGGATTGTCAGGACTTCCATGCTGAATTAAAAATCTTTTTCTCGCAATAACAAATTCTTTTTGATGCGGTAATGACCTCAACCATTCTATATTCTCGAATGTTATATTATTTTTCGCATAGTTTATACCGTCGACAACTTTTTTATTGACTTCTCTTGTATAACCCTTGATTACATAGTAATCGTGATTGCCCAAAACGCAAATTTTATTCTTTATACTTTTGATAAGATTAATAACTTCGTTTACTTCCGTACCATAACCTGTATAATCTCCAAGGCAAAACATATAGTCAAAGTCACCCACATGGTTAAGCAGCTGCTTTAAAGCATTGTAATTTGCATGTATATCACTTAATATTATAATTTTCATAAGCTAACCCAAAATATTTGACATTGGTGCTTTATAAACCTGAGACTCCAATGTATTTTCATTAATGGTAACACCAGCTCCCACAAGTGTTTTTTGTTCGATAACAACATGATCTCTTATTGTTGAGTTTGAACCTAAAAATGAATTATTTTTTACTGTAACAAATCCATTTACACAAGAATTAGAACCAATAAAAACATTATCTTGCACTTGGCTGTCATGACATATAACAGCAGAAGCCTGTATTAAAACATTGTTCTTAATAGTTACAAAGGGTTGCACTACAACCATTTCAAACATAAATACATTTTCGCCTATTTGCACATTTGGGGCAATCAAACAACTTGGATGAATATATGAAATGCATTCATATCCTTTGCTTTTTGCTTCCACGAAAATTTTTTCTCTTAACGTGTTTCTTTTTGTATAACCTAAAGATATAAACATTTTAAACTTATCGGGAGGGTAAAATTCATTGATTCTATCAAAATCAATTAATGGCTTTGACAGAAAACTGTCCTTTGTGATGTAATCGGCATTCACAGTATAAGCACATATATTATATTTTTTTTCTAGATATATTGTTGTTAATTTTGTAAATTCAGAATTACCAAATACAATAATATTTTCCATTTACTACCTCGTATTCATTTTAATTAAATAAGAATTTTTCCATTTATTTAAACTATCCTCTATTGAATTTTTTGGAAAATAACCAAGTTCTTCTTTCGCCTTTTCAATAGAAATCGTCCAGTTATATTCTTCCTCAGGATCAATCTCGCCGGAAAAAACAATCTTGCTTTTTGATTTAAATGTCTTAATACATATTTCTGCAAGCTCAATATTTGAATGTGATATAGATGAAGCAATATTAAAAATATTTGTTTTGTTATACTTCAATGACAAATCTACAGCCTGAACAATATCGTCAACATCTATATAATTTTGAATTCTTGTGCCATTCCCACTCAAAACAATCTCCTCATTACCTAAAGCTTTTTTTGCAAATACAGAAAATATTTTATTCTTCGGCATACCTACACCAACAGGCGAAGATATCCGAAGAATAATTGCATTAGTATTATCTTTAGCTAGAAGGTTCAAAACATATTCGCCAAAGGCTTTTGTAGCATGGTAGGTGGTAAGCGGAAAAATCATATGGCTCTCAGTTATCGGAATTTCTTGCGGTTTGCCTATTATTGGTATTGAAGATATGAAAATGATTTTATTACAATCGTGTATTCTCGCTAGCTCACTTATTTGTAATATGCCACTACAATTTGAACTAATTAATTCGTAATCAAAATTATTATGAGACAAACAGGCGGCAGCATGAATTATTGCCTCAATCTTACCAATTTTATCAAATTTTGAGATAAAATCGGAATCGCCCAAATTGGCTTTTATATATTTATTACAATAGTTCTTCAACTCTTGCTTTTGTCTTGAAGTTCCAATCAAATTAATATCATTATTTTTATCTGCAAAATATCTTGCAATATTTGCTCCAATAAAACCGTTAACACCTGTTATTAAAATATTTGGTTTCATAGTTCTTCTACCAGTTGTTCCTTAAAAATTCTAATTACCTTACCTTTTTTTACGTTGAAAAATTCCCTCAAATCGCTTTTTTTATAACAATATTCAGAAATGGCCGCTTGTAGATCTTTAAAACCCAATAAATCTCTAATTGGTGTGGTACCTGAAAATCTTATGTTTAATTCAAAACACACTGGTTTATTTTTGTGCATTCTTAGTTGTATATTTAAGGGACCTTTTATACCTAACGCGTTTGTTATTCTTTTACATTCATCATATATGTCTTGATTAAATACTGTTTCTGCATAAACCGTATTACCGTTTTGTAAACGTCGCTTGAGTATTATTGCATCTTGAAAAACTCCATAAATGTTAGTATAAGTTGCTACAGTATACTCGTTTTCTTCGTCACCAAGCATTTCCTCCAAAACATAATTTTCTAATTTAGGCAATAATTTATTTAGTTCATCCCTGTTATTCACAATAAACAAGCCTTTTGAACCCTTGCCATTTCTTGGTTTTACAATTATTGGAAAACCGACATTTTTTACAAGTTTTTCAATTTCTTCCTTATTCTGTGCATCGGCAAATTCAGGGTAGTTTAATTTATTGTTTTTTAACCACTCGCAAGTTTTTAATTTATCATTACCAATTTCTAATTGTTCTGTGTTCGCAACAATAAAGATTGAATTTGTTTCAAATTTTAATTTTTCTATATTTTTTGAAATTGTATAAATATTTTCTTCCACACCGCTTAATACCAAATCTATTTTTTCTTTATTGCAAATATTAATAAGCCAAGGAATAAAATTTTCATCATTTGCATATGGTGATAAATAAAATTTATCAACCAAATATTTTCCATTTGAATTCTTATTTACACATGCCCCTACTACTTTTGCATCTATGCCACTTGCTTTAATTACTGCATTAACACCTTGTGTTACATTGCCACTTATACCAAGCAATAGTATACTAATTCTCATTTACACCTTCTTGTTTTAGCATATACGTTTGATACACTGATGTCCTACCGCCAAAGCTTTCCTTTTGACTAATCAGTCCAGTATTGAGATAACTTCCGTTATTCTCGGTTGATATTCCAAAGTCAAAATATTCTTTTTCTGTTTGAAATTTATCAATTAAATATTTTAGCAATAAATCTAAAGCGCCCAATTCCCTTGCTTTCTCGTCAGCTGCCAAATATTGCGTATGTACAACATTATCTGAAACAAAAAGCAAGGTTGCTGCAATTATTTTACCTTCATATTTTGCGCACCATAATTGGATTTCATTTGGAAATCGTGAATTCAAAAGTGCAAGCTCATCTGCAGTATGGACAGCAACGGTATTATGGTATTTTTTTAATATTTCATTCTCAAGTCTGATAAACTCATTAAAATCAGAAGATTTTTCTATAGTTATATTTGATTTTTTTGCCCTTGCGATTTGCGCTTTTCTTCCTTTTGGCATTTTGCAAGGATTGGTCAACAAAACAGTCGTGGAAGGTTCAATCTTCATTAATTTTGCTTTATTTTTAAATAAAGCGTAAAAATCTTCTTCCGAAGGTAACTTGTGATATATGTGGGGAATTGTTTTATATATTAACTGTTCAATTCCGTTGTCGCACATATATTTTCTTAAACTCTCAAAACAAGTAAGCATTTTTTCTTGCTTCATATTTTCGTCAATTATAAAGCCGCCATATGT
>CALUYC010000013.1 GCA_944324895.1 Candidatus Gastranaerophilales bacterium | reverse complement strand
TTCCTGCAAGCACATTTTCATTGGCAAATTTTTTAACGCCTAATCTCTTACTTTCGCTATCGCGTCCGTTTTTGGATGAACCTACGCCCTTCTTATGTGCCATTATTCTTCTCCTTCGGTTTCAGCTGCTTTTGTTTTACCTGCTTTTGTATTGATTTTGTTAATCATTACTCTTGTAAATTGTTGTCTGTGACCTTGTTTTTTTCTATATCCTTTTTTAGGACGTTGCTTATAAACAATCACTTTTTTTGCTTTGTCGTGTTTAACAACCGTACCATCAACTGTTGCGTTTTGAACATAAGGTTGTCCCACTTTTGACTTTTTGCCGTTTACCAGCATTACGACTTTATCAAATACAACTTTTGAATCAGCTTCAGCATCTAACAATTCAATGTCAGTATATTTACCTTCTTCAAGTTTGTATTGTTTGCCGCCTGTTTCGACTATAGCGTACATTTTTTTGTCCTTCCTTTTTTAAGGAGCCGCAGCGTTTAAGCATTTAGACGCGGCTAACCTATCTGCAACAAATAATATAACCTGAACAAAAATGAGTGTCAAGATGTTTCAAATTTTTCCTTAAAACCCAATTTCAATGCATCAATAATTTCATTTTGATTTAATTGGGAGTTTATTTCACTAAGGGTAGTAATTGTATCAAGCGAAGGCTTTTGTTTAAATATTTTCTCTACCAAGTCGAAATCCAAATCGTACAAGATTGAGCCATGTTGCAAAAGGTAGCCTCTTGAGCGAAATTGTGCCGAACCAATAAGTTTTTTACCCATATAGCTAACATCAGCGCCGCATGAAATATTCATGCAATATCTTAAATTTTTTGAACGCTCACCCGCATATTCAAGATTTATTCCAAGTTTTTTAAAACCTAAAATTAAAGCATCAGAAATTTCTTTATATGATTCAATCACGCTTTGTCCTTGTTTTATTGGCGACACAAAGCAATATGTAAGCTCTCTATCATGTAAAAGAGCTCTGCCGCCTGTCGGACGGCGAACTATATCAATATCAAAATCTTTATAAAATTCCTCAAAAGGTTGGTTTTTACCAAGGCTTATACATTTTGGTGACCAATTATAAAACCTCACAGTTGCAAAATTCTGTTGATTTAAAATTGCATCCTCAAGCATTTTTAGGTCAATTTCCATATTTTTTTGACCGCAATTAACAATGTTACAATCAGTGTGTATAAAATTGACTTTCATGAAAATAATCATATCATGTAATTATGAGGATGATTCAAAAATTAAAAGCTTTAGAAAAAGCCGTAGTATTTCTAAGATGGGCAACAGATGCAGAATTCGGCAAAATTAAGTATGTTGGGGATGATTTTATTGAATTTGACATTTTAGATATGGATTCAATGGAATACACAGAAACGGTCCTTATTAACTCGCAACTTATTTTAGAAGTTATGATAAGCGGTTTCGAGATTTCGCGTGTAATAGCTGAAATGTCTGCAAAAATTACCGTACACGATTTAGACGGTCAACTTTAGGCATTTTAAGCTCAAAAACAACACTTGTAGGGCTATTTTTTCTGCAAAGAGTAGCATTAATGCGCCTTGCAAGCCTTTTTGAGATAAACAACCCCATACCAAAAGACATTTCATCGTTTGTATCACTTTGAGCAATAAAATTTGAAACTCGAAATATCAGATTTTTTGTGCACTCTTCTATACTAATCTCTATTACAGTACTCAAAGGAGCATACTTTATCGCATTTGAAATCAAGTTTGATACAATTCTTGAAAAAATTGCCCCATGTGAGCAAATATTTGGATTTTCCATACTCTGTACATTTACTTTTATATTTTTGTGCTTTAAAAGCGGTGCAAATAATTTAAGTTCGTTTTGAACAATTTCCAAAGGAAAAATTGTATCAAAATCTGCACTTTTAAAGCCGTTTTTGAAACTGTATAAAACAAGAAAATCTTGTATTATTCGCAAAACACCCGCATTAATAGTATAAATTTCTTCTTCTATCTCATTTCTTTCAACACTTTCGAGTGCAAATTTAATACTTAAAATCGGGCTTTTGATATCATGTAAAATTTGAGAAAACACATCTTCGTTTTGCTTTTTTAACTTCAGTGCATTTTTGTACTTCCTAAAAAGATAATAAACACCGTCTTTTATCCCGCTCAAGTTATTACACTTTTTTGCACTGCATTTTGAAAGTCTTATATAATCATCAATTAAATCATTACAATTTTTCTTATTAAATTTTTCACTGTCTAAATTAGCTTTTAAACCATCATAAAAACTCTTATTCATAATATATAAAGGTTTCAAAATATAATATTTGTAAATTGCGCACCATGGCAATTTTTAAACCCTTTACTTTAATTTCTCAGCAAGTACAATAGAATATGCTGACAAAAATCAATGGAGTGCAAATGATAGAATTTAATTACAGAAACGTTAGTGCAGACATTTTGGGCGAAGACAGGGGTCTTAACCTTGAGGCTGCCTTCAGTGAGTATGAAAATAAAATCAGCAGCATTATCCTTGATTTGAATTTAAGAAAAGACAAACCGGGGCAGTGGTTGCAGTGGATGAACTTAGGCTACAACGAAGAAACCGTTTGGTATGTAAAAGAATACGCCGCAATGGTCGAAGGCAGGTTTGACAATGTTTTGGTTTTGGGGATAGGCGGAAGTGCGCTTGGCTCAATAGCTATGTGCGAAGCACTTTTGAAACCATATTGGAATATGCTTTCAAAAGAAGAAAGAGGCGGACTGCCCAGAATTTTCTTTCTTGATAATATTGACCCTGATCAAATCAACGCACTTTTAGATATGCTTGATTTAAAAAGAACACTTGTAAATGTCATTACAAAATCAGGCTCAACAGCTGAGACTATGTCGCAGTTTATGATAATTAAAGACAGAATGCAAAACCTTTTAGGTGATGATTATAGGAAAAATATCGTCGCAACGACAGATAAACAATCGGGTATTTTAAGACAAATCGCAAACGAAGAAGGCTATAAAACTTTTGTTGTACCCGACGATGTCGGCGGAAGATTTTCCGTATTTTCAGCAGTAGGTCTTGTACCTATGGCTTTAGTCGGTATTGATATTGACGAAATCATGGAAGGCGTTAAAGTCATGGACTTGACGCTAAAAAATACTGATATTAGAAAAAATATCGCCGCACAAAATGCCCTAATTCATTATTTAATGGATACACAAAAAGGCAATTATATATCTGTTATGATGCCTTATTCAAGCAGACTGAGATACGTTGCCGATTGGTACGTGCAACTTTGGGCAGAATCTTTAGGTAAAGAAGTTGATAGAAACGGAAACAAAGTAAACATTGGTCCGACACCTATCAAAGCGCTTGGCGCAACAGACCAGCACTCGCAAATTCAACTTTACAATGAAGGCAAAAACGACAAAATAATTACTTTTATAAGAGTTGGCGAGTTTGACACAACTCTTGAAATACCAAAAATATTTGAATATACGGGAATCGGCTACTTGGGCGGAAATACAATTAACAACTTAATTAACGCAGAAGCCGACTCTACAGCTGTCGCACTAACCGATTTCAAACGTCCTAATTTAACAATTACACTGCCAAAAGTAACGGCAGGAAATTTAGCACAGCTTTTTTACATGCTTGAAGTGCAAACCGCAATAATAGGTGAACTTTATAACATTAATGCCTTCAACCAACCGGGTGTTGAGCAAGCTAAAAACTATACTTATGCCTTAATGGGTCGTGCAGGTTATGAAGAATCAAAAGAAGAATTGACACAAAAAATAGCAAGATAGTCTATTTTTTATCTCCAAACAAACACCAAGTTGATGCCTTTTTTATTTTGGTATCAACAAAGTCTCCAATTTGTATATTTTCACCGGTCAGATGGACCACCTTATTATTTCTTGTTCTACCTTCAAATTTGCCGTCTTTGACACTTTCAACCAAAACTTCCAAAGTTTGACCGACATATTTTTCATTAGACCTTAAAGACATTTCTTTTACTTTTTCATTTAAAATTGCAAGGCGTTCTTTTTTCTCGTTTTCATCAACATATTTTACTACCCACTTCGCAGCAGGAGTGTTCGGTCGCGGAGAATATGCAGCAGTATTTGAATAATCAAGTTCAAATTCATCAAAGGCACTAAGAGTCATTTCAAATTCTTCGCGAGTTTCAGAGGGAAAGCCGGCAATAAAATCAGATGTAATTGTGACATTTTTAATATTATCTCTAATTTTTTTAACAATCTCTCCGTAAGTTTTTCTGTCATATCTACGGTTCATTGCCTTTAAAACTCTATCTGAACCACTTTGCATAGGTATATGAAAACACTCGCAAATTTTCTTAGAGTTTTGTACCGTTTCAATTAACTCATCGGTAATATCGGTCGGATACGACGTTGTAAATCTTATTCTAAAATCGCCTTCGAGTGAGTCAATTTCGCGCAAAAGATATGCAAGCGTAGGTTTGAAATCTAAATCTTTTCCGTAACTGTCAACATTTTGTCCCAAAAGAGTGATTTCCTTAAAACCTTCTTTTAGGATATTTTTGGCCTCGTTTATAATTACCTGAGGTTCTCTTGAACGTTCGCGCTCCCTCGTGTAAGGTACAACACAGTATGAGCAAAAATTATTGCAACCTTCTATAATCGGCAACCACGCATTGAGAGCCTTAGAACGTATAATATTAAAATTCTGCTCTTTAACAGGTTTTTCTCTAACTGCACAAATTCTTTCTTCTTTGTTTATAAGTTCAGGCAACTCGTATATATTTTGAGTACCAAAAACTAAATCCACGTATGGGAAACGTTTAAGCAAATTATTGCCCTCTTGCTGAGCAACGCAACCGCAAATACCAATTTTAAGAGGTTTTTCCTTTTTAATTTTTCCCCACACTCCAAGTTTTGAATATGCTTTATCTTCAGATAATTTTCTGATAGAACAGGTATTTACAATACAAAAATCTGCCTCATCTTCACTTTTGGCAGGCTCGTAGCCAAAATGAGAAAGTATGCCTAAAATCCTCTCACTGTCAGATTTATTCATCTGACAACCAAGAGTTTCTATATAGACTTTTTTAAAAACATCGGGCATTATACTATCTTTGAACCTTCTACAATATTATCTACACGCTCGATTCTTTCTTTAAGCGCACCATGCGGTTTGTAATAAGGTTCAACAGTCATAATTTTTGCAGCGATATTCGGATAATAATAAATAAATTTCAACTCGCTGTCTGTTAGAGGCTTTTGCGTGTGTACGTTTGCATAACGAACAAGTTCAAGTATGTTTCTTGCTTCATCCTCATCATTAAACTCAAGCTCAAGATTTTGATAAACGTTTCTAAAACCTTTAATGCCCGAATACTCGCCAACAGTAATCATTCTGCCTGTTTCAATAATTTCAGGCTCACCCTTGCCCAGTTCTTCATAATCATACAGCTCATAATTTCTTCTGTCCTTAAGTGCCCCGTCCGCGTGGATACCGCTTTCGTGGGCAAAAGCGTTATCTCCTACTGCAACCTGATTCATTGGAATAGGAACACCAAAAGCGTATGAAGTATATTTTGCAAGCCTCCAGGCTTTTGAAATGTCGATTTGCGGATCTAATTTGTATCTTCCTTTAAAACCGCTTGATTTTTCTATCGCTAAAATGCAAGATACAAGGTCGGCATTACCTGCACGCTCGCCCATACCGTTAATAGCAGTATTAATCCAAGCGTCAACTCCTGCATCGATTGCAGCCTTTGCACCCATAACTGAGCAAGCTGTAGCCATACCTAAGTCGTTATGAAAATGCATTTCAATATCCATTTGTGCTTCTTTTGCAATTTGAAATATGCGATTGTATGCAGTTTGCGGATCATCATAACCCAATGTATCGCAATATCTGAAACGCGATGCACCGTATCTTTTGCATTCTTTTGCATATTCAATAAGATACTCAAGGTCGCTTCTTGAAGCATCTTCAGCATTAACACCAATAATTTTAACACCTTGAGATATAGCTTCATTAATAGCTTCGCAAGTTTGGTTTAGTATATCTTTTTTATTCTTTTTTCCTTGATACTTACCTTTAATCATCTGCTCGGATGTAGATTGAGAAAGGTTTAAATACTGCAATTTGGGAACGTTATTAAAAGCTTTTTTTACATCGGATGCAATAGCTCTCATCCAGCCTGAAAGTTTTGTTTTGTTGATTAAACCCCGCTCAACAAGCTGCAAATTACCATTCAGATAGTTAATTTCGTGCTCTGTCGTAGGAAAACCAAACTCGGATTGATTTACACCCATTTCGTTTAACATAATATTTATTATTGTTTTTTGAAGTTTAGCAAGCCCGAGTCTTGAAGTTTGCACTCCATCACGATTTGTAACATCGACTATTTTAATGTAATTCAACTGCGTCCCCTTTGTTAAGTAATGTAAAAAATATTAATTTTAGTTGTTTGTAAAAGCAACAAATTGCGATTACAAATATTATTATATTATAATATAAGAAAATCAGCTTTTTGCAAATGCTTGAAGAAAGAAGGTTAAAATGGCTGCTCGTGTAGAATTACATCATATACCTCTTTACACACAGGGTGTAAAAGAAACTGCATCTAAAATTGAAAATATTGCAAAGATGTCAGATGAGGATGTTATACAAGCAAGCTATAACAAAACTAAAGCTGATATGAAAAAAAGCAAAGCCGTAAAGCTAAGCAATGCAATGTTTCCTGCTGCAATAGGCACCTATGTTTTAACAGATACAATAAGAGCAACCGGCGGTCCTTCAGGCAAAATCTTAAAAGGCTTGGGTAGCCTTGCTTCATGGTTGATACTTTTAAAATCTTACGATATTGCAGGCAATGCTTCAGAAAAACTTGCACAAAAAACAGATAATAAAAAAGCAATGGCGGGCATTAAAATTGGCGGCACAATAGGTGGCGCTATAGCACTAACCGCTGTAGTTACAAATGCGATAAACACCGGAATAACAAAATTTGTTAAGGAATTACCCGAAACAACGGCTGAACTAACAAAGATTGCCGATAATTTCGATAAAAAGTTTTTAGGCAACAATGCCGTAAAGGCAATTAAAAAACATATTACAGACCCGATTAAAACTTTTGCAAAAAAACACCCCGATTTAACAAAGGGTATATCATCAAATGCTAAGTTTTTGATGTTCATAGGTTTTATAGCAGGTCAGGCTATACTTGCAGGAAAAATTGCAAAAGAAGAACAAAAAACTATGCAGAAAAATGTAGAGAATGCATTTATGACAAGAGAAGAAGCAAAAACTGCTTCAGAGCTTATAAGTTATGATGTTCACCCGTATAAAGACATTGAATCGGTAGATGTTCTTCCAATTATAGACGCTGCAGAAAACAACAAAGACATTAATAAAGCAACACAAAGCGTTCTTAAATAAAAAATAATTTAAATAAAAATTACCCCGCTTGTTTGTTAAAGCGGGGTAATTATATGTTTAAATTTTAACCGTTAATATTTAATTTGTTTCCGTTTTGTTCTCTTGCTTCTTGGGCTTTTTTATCAAGAGCATCGATTAACTGTTGATTTTCTTTTACAGTTTTGGCATCTTGTGCTTTTAGGGCATCCGAAATAGATTGAATTAACATTGAAGGGTCAAACTGTTTTTCAAAATCGGAACTTAACCTTAATGTCCAGTTACCTGTTGTCGTACCTGGGGAGTTGTACCTTTTATCACTTCCCAAAAGATCTGCCCAAAATATTTGAACGCGTTGAGCAGGACTTGTAAACAGCTCAGTAAATTTCATTTGCGTAAAAGCATGTTTATTGTCTTCAGGTTTGTGCCTGTTCATGTCAAACCTGTATTTGTCAAATTTTGCTTGCTTTTCGTTATGACTTGCATTTCTTGGCAGTGAATTTTCAACAGCAGGCCAAAGCGCATGGTTAAATTCATCTTTACCGTATGGTCCATATAAATTATCTACATATGTTTTAAAAGGAGGTGTATCATGTGAACCAAGCATAATTGTATCCTTATGAGATGCACTCATACCATTATGATATTGAGTAACAATCATACCACCCAAACCTAGTCTGTTAAGCACACCCCAAGCATAATCAGGCATAGAACCAAGATTTTCACAAATTATATCGTCTTTTGTTAAACCGGCATCTTTACAAGCAGGGATAACAATTTTTTCAAGAATTGCGCTAAAGCGCTCTATGGAATCATGTCTTCCGCGCGGAATGGCAAATTTCCTTAAATCAGGATTATGCTCAGATGAAAATAATCTTCCCGCTGTAGGCTCAACCGGCGAATTTTTATATACATAAGGGTCAATCAAGCCTACAATATGGTCAATTCTAATGCCACCTTGATTGTCGTGTGCCAATTTTTTACATTTGTTGTATAAAAACTGACCTGAAACACCCAATGAACCATCAGGTGCAAACAAAAGTTGTGGATTTAAAACCGCAAATCCCCAAGCTTGACCTTGCGGATTAGTATTATCCGGAGGACAACCCATTTTGTAGTCTTTTAAAAACGCATTTTGATGCGCCCAAACCTCTTGGTTTGAAAAAGCAACAGGATTATCGCCTTCAGTTTTAATTCCCGCTTCACTGTATTCTAAAAGACCTTTTTCTCTTGCGTTTTTTGCAAGCATATCAATAAACATAAAGCGGTCTATTTCATCTTGATGTTGAGATTTTATACTGTTAATCAGGTCATTATTCCTTGGGTTATACAAATTTGCAAACTCACTAGGCCAATTTTTATAATAGTCATTATTAAATTTATCCGACAAAACGGAATAGATAGCATAAGGCTCAAGCATAGCAGAGTTTTCTGCAAGATATTCATCAAATTCTTCAGACAGTTGTTCTATCGCAATTTGTTCGACAGGATCCGTGATTAAATCAGGATTTGCTTTTTTTGCTTTAAAATTCTTCCACACATTTGTAAGAGCTAAATCAAAACTATCCCTTGCATGTTCATAATCACCGTTGTCCTTACCTTTTGAAGGATTTAATCTGACGATTGATTTATATACATTTTTATCAAGCAATGCGCCATTTGCAGGCACTGTCAAATCATCAAGGTCAATAATCAAAGGATTATAAACAAAAGAATTTGAAACATAAGGTGAAGCATCATGAGCAGGCCTCATACCTTCAGGATCTACTTGAATTCCTGAAAATCCGTATTTTGTCAAAAACGGTACAAGTAAATCTCTAGAAGATTCGCTATACAAAGATCCTACACCCACATCTTTTGAAAGAAGGCTTGGAGCACTGGCGTTATGAATAATCAACTCTAGTTTTTTATCACCTAAAACCTGCAATGCGTCTTTGATATTTTCACCAACGCTTTCTTGCATATAAGGGTTACTTGTATTTTTTGCAGCAGCAAAATTAAGCGTCCTACCCTCTAATTTGTTTTTGTAAAAATTGGTCTCAATAGCTCTAATTAACAAAATAATCTCCTTCATTTAACCTAACAACCACTAAAATCATTTGAGTTTTCTCAAGTCCAGTTATATCTACAATACATCAAAATAAAATCATGTGCTAATAAATTGTGTAAACATTTGTAACAAAAAACATAGCCGTAAACTCGTTTTGTTACTTATATTTACAAAAACATATTTATAAAATTGTTAACTAATATAAATAAACTAAGACAAACGTCAAAAAAAATGTTATATTATTAACATAAAGTGTTCTTTTTACCATTAAAAATTTAATGTTAAAAAATGTAAAATATATGTTAAAGGTAGTAGCAAAAAGGTAAATATTCTCTTGAAATAAGTTTTTAATTAATTGTGGTTAGTGAAGACAAATTAACTATACTTGTGTGAAGAGAATGTCTATTGGAGGAAGCAATGACAATTAGTGTGAACAATAGAAAAAAACAGGCAAAAAAATCCTTTGATGAGTTAGTAAAAGATTTAAAAGTAAGCAACTCTGAAAAAGTTCGTTATAATGCCGCAAGAGTCCTTGGCGAAATGGGTGACTTTAATGCAGTAGAACCACTTATTGAAGTTCTTAAAAACGACAAAAACGGTTCTGTTCGTTTATATGCTGCTAGAGCACTGGGTGAACTTGGTGATACAACAGCAACGGTTCCCCTTATTGAATCCTTAAGAGAAGATAGGAACGTAGATGTACGCGTTCGTGCAGCTCGTGCGCTTGGTCGTTTAGGTGGCAAAATTGTTGTAGAACCTCTTGTTGAAGCATTAAATGATGAGAACCCACAAGTTTGTATCACGGCAACTGACGCTTTAATTGAAATTGGTGATGTTGCAACAGATGCACTGATTGAATCGTTAGACCATGAAAAAGTAAATGTAAGGTGTGATGCTACAAGAGCATTAGGCGAAATCGGTAACAAAAAAGCCGTTGATAAAATCATCGAAATGTTAAAAGATGAATGGGTAAACGTTAGAATTTATGCAGTAACTTCATTGGGCAAATTAAACGACACAAAAGCAGTTCCCGCACTTATTGAAGTTATGAAAAATACACAAGAAAATGATCTTGTACGTGCAGGCGCAGCTGCTGCACTTGGTGTTTTAAGAGATCAAAGAGCACTTCTTCCATTGCGTGAGTTAATTATGCAAGCTGAAGAATTGGGTGAACTTGAAGACACAGCTCTTAAATCATTTAAGAAAATAATGGCTGCAAACTGGGAATCAATCCCCGGTGCTGCACCTGTTAAAAAACCGGCTTTATTCTAAAATAAGAATATATACTTCAAAAAACGGTAAGTTAAAAATGCTTACCGTTTTTATTTTGTGTAAATCCTAATATAATTCCAATACGTACCAAATACTCGTTTTATATAGTTTTGCGTTTCACTATAAGGAATATCTTCTACAAACTCATCAAACGATAGTTCATTTAATTTATCCTGCCAACCGTAAACATTTGAGGGTCCACCATTATAAGCAAGAACGGCAAGCATTTCATTTCCGCTAAACATATTCTTTAAACTCGAAAAGTACTTTGTTCCAAGGTTAATATTAAGCTCGGGACTGAACAAAGAAACACCATCTACATTAGCAAAACCCAATGAAGAAGCGGTAGCTGGCATAAGTTGCATCAAGCCTGTAGCACCAACAGCACTTTGAGCATTTACGTTAAAAGTACTTTCCTCGCGCACAAGCGCAAGAACTAAATATGGATTTTGTTCATATTTTTGAGAATATTTATTTATAATATTTGAATAAACAAGAGGATAAGCAAGTTTATATCTTGCATCAGAGTGCTGCGGCTTTGTATCAAGTCCCAAAAAACCTTTTCTTGCTAAAAACACACTATAGGGAATATTTTTATCCAAATAAGCGATATAGCTTAATGCAAAATCATCATGAAGTCTAAAGGTTTTTAACATATCAGTATCGTTGAGAATAGCCACAGACACAAGGGTTTTGTCGTTATTAAATATTTGAACCAAGTCATCATTTGAAAAATTGTTAAAATCTGCAATTTTGGCAGAACTAGTAGTGTTAAAAGGCGTATTAACACCGCGCAATATATTATAAGCAACAAAAGCATAATAGCTATCC
Source organism: Candidatus Gastranaerophilales bacterium (assembly GCA_944324895.1). Classification (GTDB taxonomy): domain Bacteria; phylum Cyanobacteriota; class Vampirovibrionia; order Gastranaerophilales; family Gastranaerophilaceae; genus Galligastranaerophilus. The sequence continues at coordinate 14,028 of CALUYC010000013.1, read as the reverse complement.
GGCTCTGTTTTTATAAGCTCCTTAAATTCTTGTCTTGCCTGCAAAGTTTTCCTTTCTTCCATAAGTATTTTTGCATGCCAAAACTTCATAGCAGGAGTGGAATTTTTATTGGAATAATTACTCAAATACTCTTGTACCAATGCTTTAGCTTTTGAATTGTAACCGTTCTCATACATGTACAAAAACACATTCCAAAGAGATTGAGCCGCCTGATAAGAATTCGGGTATTTTTTGTAAATAGTTTCATAACACTTAATTGCGTTCATTTCAGACAAGTAAGCTGCATATTCAAACAGAACCGCAGGATACGCGGCAGTTTTTTTTGTATTTTTAATTAAAATTTCACAAGCATCTTTTGGTAGCATCGCACTTAATCTTATATATTTTGAAACAACTGCTGCTACATCTTTTTCATCAATTTTTTCATCGCACAGTATTAATGCCTTTAAATAATACTCTTGTGCTGACTTTAAATTACCGGCTTTTTCATAAGACTTTGCGCACAAAAGTGCAGCACAAGAGGCGTCAACCTCTTTCAAAATTGTAAAAACATTACCATAGTTTTGATTTTCATAATAAGCTTTTGCAAGTGCACATTTTTCATTGTTATTTAAATAAATTTTTAATTTCTGAATTTCATCCGCAGCACTAAGGGCATACCTGCCATTTGGCGCATATTCAATATATTCTATAAAATAGTCTTTTGCTAGACGAGGGTTTTTATTAGCAAGCAATAGCCCTAGCTGGTATGCTGCAGCTTTTTTGTAATCACTATCAGGATATTTTTTATACAATTTTTTGAACTTTTTGTATGCTAAAGAGTATTTTTTATGCTCCATATTAATTAAGGCTGCATTATATAATGCAACAGGGGTAATATATTTATCATGCGAAATAAATAAAATGTGTTTAAATTTTTTATACGCGGTTTTTTTATCGCCAACTTCAAGTGCACAGAGGGCTTGTTTTAAAAGTGAAATTTCATAAATTTCCGACAATAGTGAAATTTTTGAAAAATTATAATAAGCATTTTGATAATCATTTTTTAAATAAAACTCCTGTCCTTGCCTATAAAGTTCAAAGGCGCGCTTTGTAGACTGTTTTGTCGCAACAAAAAGCATTAAAAAAACAATTAAAATAAAAATTATAACAGAAGATATAATAACTTTTAAATCTTTCATTATAAAAAATTATAACATGCGTATTTAAACGAGGTAATGAAAAAATTTTTCTTAATAAATATATTGTTTATGAGGTGAAATATGCACAAAAAACAAATAAAAATTTCGCAAAATATTATTAAATATTATTGCGAAACAGATAAAAAAGTTATACCAAGACCAAAAATCCTTAAGCCTCAGCAAGCTTTTCAAGCTTGAGCTTTTGGTCATATTGAATTAGCAAGTTAATAAGTTCATCCAATTCCCCTTCGATAACTGTCCAAACATTTAAGTTTTGCCCTATCCTGTGGTCAGTTAAACGCCCTTGGGGGAAATTATAAGTTCTAATACGTTCAGACCTGTCGCCGGTACCAACTTGAGAACGCCTTAAATCGGTAACTTCCTGCATTTGCTTTTGGACTTCCATATCGTATAATTTTGCTTTTATAATTTGCAAAGCTCTTTCTTTGTTTTGTAGTTGTGAGCGCTCCTCGGTACAAAATACCATCAAGCCTGTAGGCTTGTGAACAACACGAACGGCAGTTTCTACTTTGTTAACATTTTGACCGCCGGCGCCGCCTGAACGAGCTGTTGAAATTTCTAAGTCCGAAGGATTTAGCTCAACTTCAACATCATCAACTTCAGGCATAACCGCAACTGTTGCGGTTGAAGTATGAACTCTGCCTTGAGACTCAGTTTGCGGAACTCTTTGCACCCTGTGCACGCCTGATTCGTATTTTAATTGTGAATATATATTTTCGCCGCCTTTAACGGAAATAACAACTTCAGACACACCACCGGCTTCACATTCTTTTATTGATAAGATTTTTGTTTGCCAGCCCTTAGAAGACGCGTATTTCATATACATTCTCATAAGGTCACCCGCAAAAATATTTGCCTCATCGCCGCCTGCACCGCCTCTGATTTCAAGCATAATATCTTTATCATCCATAGGGTCTTTTGGTAGCAACAAAACTTTCATTTTTTCTTCATATTGGGCAATTTTTTCTTCATTTGAAGCAATTTCGTTATTCAAAAAATCCCTCATGGTTTGATCTTTTTCGCCATGCAACATTTCACGAGCTTCATCAATCGCCTCTTGAGCAGCTTTATATGCATTATATGTCTCGACTGTTTCTTCCATAGCCTTGCGCTGCTTGGATAAATCGCGAAATTTATTATAATCTGCAATTACATCAGGATCAGAAAGTGTTATTCCCAATTCCTTATATTTTTCTTCGATTTTTTTTATTTTATCTAGCATATCATTCATCTTTGGGGCATCCTTCCGCAAGATTTATCTTCATCACAATAACCCAGGCGCTCACATTTTGGAACAAGATGAGCCTTAAGCCATGGTTCTTCTTTTACAACTTCATCGCACATTTTTTTAATTAACATGCGGATTTCTAATTGTGCACGAGTACACAATCTTAAATTTGCCAAATGTATAAGTTCTCTTAAATTTAAACTTGCCACAAGAGAACTTGAGGTTGCATTTGGTAAAATTGAGCGGGCATCCTCAGCCTTTATACCTGCTTCAACAAAATCCTGATACAGTTTTGCAACATCTTCCATATGTTTTTCAAACTTTTCTTTCAAAAGGGGATTTGATGCAATTTCAGGAGGCATAACATAGTCAAACTCACCCTTTTCCTTAACATAGCGTTGAGATTTTTGTGAAAAAGACATATGTCTGTGCCTTACAAGCTGATGCGTACAGGCTCTTGAAACATTAGAAATTGCAAACGAAAGCTGTATATGCTCAATCGTTGAATAGTGTCCGGAAGATATAACTCTTGTTATGAGTTTTAGCATTTTTTCTTCGTCATCTGCGCCTTCAAATATTTCTTGCGGCAAAAGTGCACTATAACAAGTTCTACAAGCAGTATAGACTGTTTTTAAAATGTTTTCAGGCTTTGATATTAATTTTACACTCATTTGACAATTAGGCATAATTCCCCCGCACAGACTAAAACATTATGAGTAGGGCGGGTATTTTGCCCGCCCTGAAAAAGTTAGTTTTTCTTTTCGTAACGTTTTTTAAATCTTTCAACTCTACCTTCAGAGTCTAATATTTTTTGGTTACCTGTAAAGAACGGATGGCAAGCGTTACAAATTTCAACAGTGATATCTTCTTGAACGGAACCTGTTTCAATTTCGTTACCGCATACACATTTTATTGTTGTTTTTTTGTAATCGGGATGTATGTCTTTTTTCATAATTTACCTCATTGTAGTCTACCTTATGTGTTAATATTATATTGGCTAAATATTTAATTTCAACTGATTTATTAATAGTTTTTAACAAATTATTCTTGACATCATAACTTGTCTTTATTACCATAAAACAAGTTAAAAGTTTTACTTGTGGCGGCATGGCCAAGTGGTAAGGCAGAAGCCTGCAAAGCTTTTACCCCCAGTTCGAATCTGGGTGCCGCCTTTTTTAATTTAGTAAACCCAAAATTTCTTCTTCACTGTTTGCAACAGTGAACAAATTTTCCGGTTTATCGTTTAAAAGACCACTTTCGTAAAGTTTATCATATTGCTTAATAAGTCCGTCAAAATAATCTTTGCCGATTAGGACTATTTTCTTTCTTTGTGAAATTGGTGTATGGTTATTTTCCGCAATGAGCGTGACAATTTCTTGAATTGTAGTGGCACCGCCCGGAAAAATCAATATTTTATCTGCCGCCCCTAAGAACATTTCAATTCTTTCGGCTTCGCTACTTGCAACACCTTTTATGACACAGTTCTCTAAATCTTCATCGCCATATAAAGGATTTTTTATAATTGCAAGATTTTGTCTTGGCTTACCTGCCCTATCTTTTGTAGAATTTTCAAGAGCACTTTTATATGTAGAACCCATTATTCCATATTTACCACACCCATGCAAAACGTTGTTGCCCGAAAGAACAATCGCCTTTGTAACATCCGAGCACATCTGCATATAATCCATTATTGCATTACTGCTTTTTGCACTTCCCAACACAACTACAGTATCGGGCTTTTTTGGTTTTGCTTTAAAACCTGACCCTTTAAATGAACTGACGGCGTTAATGCTAATATGCATATAAATATTCCAAATAGTTTGTACAAGGATATGTTACAATTAAGGATAATTTATGTCAAACCAATATCTAAGCAGCCATTTGCTGGGCTTCAATTAAAGCTAAATCATCCTCAATAATAGAAACAGGATATGCCGCATGGTGGATTTTTGGGATAAGAAAATCTGCGCTATATTCAATAAATTTAGATTTATCATCATCGGTATCATTACATATGAATGTTATCTTGCCGCCCTTTTCTTTTTTATATCCGACTATTGTAATTTCATGCCCGTTGATAATTTTGTTGGGAGCATTGTCGGGAGTATTCACATAAGAAGATTTTTTTGTCTTACCGCTTGTTTCGTTAGTTAAAACATAACCGATAATAACGTCCTCACCGACATTTAGGGTGTCTATAATATGTTTTTGAATTTTATCAAAATCACATTCCCAGCCGACAAGATTTTGATTATCATCTACCTTTTGGTACCTGATTGACATTTTTTCATTATTTTCAACAATGGATTCAATAAATGTTTTTTCTGTTTCTACAAGACCTTGCGGATTTGTTGAGAATTTTCCGCCACGAATATCGGTCAAAGAATCATAACTTCCTTGTGAACCAAGCTGCATAAGCGTTGATTGCATAAGAACATCTATTATTGTTCTCTCACCCTTATCCCAATGCTTATCTTGAACTTGTGCCCTAATATAAGCTCCGGCATCAGGCTTTAAAGACAAGGTAGAGTAATCAAAATTAAAACTTTTTTGATTAACTTCAAAAATATCAAGGTAGGTAACCGCATCTAATAAATTTTTAGACAGAGCTTCAAGTCGAACTTTTTGAACTACCTCCTGATTTTGAGAGGTCAAGCCGCTTACCCAACGTGCAAACTCACTAGGGTGCTTATTTGCCATATGAAATTCAACACTTGCAGCAACACAAGTGCCTGAGCCTTCGACATCCATTAACTCCGGATTTGCCTTAACACTTTGAGCCATATCATCATTATTTAAAATTTGATTCTTAATATCTAAAGGAATATCGCCAAAATTTTGCGTTATAACAGACGGATCATAAAGGGCATCTATTGTCTGCGCAGCAATTTTAGCGCCGTCTAAACCAAGACACCTTGGGTTAGTCACAATATCATATAAATTTTTTAGAGTTGTACTCCCGTCGTTTGAAGAAGAACTTAAAAGTTTACCGTTTCTTAACAAACCATCCAATTTAGAAAGCACTGACACCTTATCTAGTGGTGAAATTGCGGCTTGGCTATTTTGCAATACCAAACATATTTTGTTATACATTTCCTGTTCTTGCACTGTTTGCAGGCTTGTTTTTATAGGAACAATATTTGCAAGATTATATGGCAAAAGACTACCTTGTTCAAAAGGAGATTTTTGCGCTTTGTTATTATCAATCTGCTTTGCAGATTGCTTCGGAGCAACTATTCCACCGACATTATTTATATAATTTAGAAATCCTATAGGTTTAACCATACACGCATTCTTCCTATATATATTTTAAACCTAAACAAAGATAAAAATTGCTTTTTTATATATTTTTTTATAAAGTAAGTTTGAAAAAGTTAACAGTCTATGAAATTTAAAGAAATTCCAAAGTCATACATTAAAGTTATACTTGACAGGTTGTTTCGCTTTAAACCTGCACATGAAAGGTACGAGCGTGTTTTTAACGATATATTAAACAAGTTTTTAATTGCAGAAAATGACGAAATAAGTAAAATCCACCAATTAGATTTGCAAGAAAAAATCAATCTTGCTACAGAAATTTTTAACTCTAATATTTCGCCATCTAAGGATGATAAAGATATTAAAGACTACATAAAAAACGAGGAAAAAAGAATTTTTCACAAAAATGAACTTTCTGACATTTATCTTGAGGCAAAGCTTAACTACAAAAATGCATTAGATATAATTAAAGACGAACCTGACTTAAAAGATAACTTAAGGCAAATTGTAGAATTTTCCTTGTTGAAAGAAGATTCAAAAAAACTTAGAAAAAAACACTCGCTGCTGTTTCCTATTGAAAAAATACTGCTTTGTGAGGGCGCTACCGAAGAAATATTGCTTGAAAAACTGTGCAAAATTTGCGGTTATGACTTCAGAAAAGAAGGCATATATGTACTTGGAGCAGGGGGTAAAAATCAGGTTGCACGAAAATACTACAACATGGCAGAAGTAATTAAAATTCCGATTTTCATATTGCTTGATAGCGATGCAATACAAACAAAAGAGTTGATTGAATCAAAATTAAAACCTAAAGATAAAATTTATATTATTCAAAATGGAGAGTTTGAGGATATACTACCCAAAAAACTTATTATAAATGCACTGAATTGCAGATATAACAGCTGTCTTGAATGTTTCGAAGAAGATTTCCATAAAAATACAAAAACAGCCAAAGAACTGTATGAAATATTTAAACAAAAAGGCTTTGGAGACTTTAAAAAAGCTGATTTTGCAAAAACAATAAAAGAATATATTGACCTGCATCCGCCCAAAAAAGACGAGTTAACGGACGAGATAATCAAAATAACTCATATGATAAAAACTCTTTAATCCAAAAGTTTTTCAAGTGCTTGAGCGTTATCAAGTGCTTTTTTGGAGCTCATTACACTTGTTTTTCGTATATAAGCCCTAAGGGCTTCTCTAACAAGCTCAGAACGGGTTCTTCTCTCGTTATCCGCTAATTTATCAACAGACTTTAAAAAATCATCAGGCATGGAAACAAGAATTCTTGCCATTTAATTCCCTCCAAAGTTTGATGTATAATTTTATTATATCATAGGTTGAAATAAAAATGAAAGAAACAAGAGGAAACAGACTTCATATCGCGGTACTTGGCAAGATGAACACAGGGAAATCAAGCATCATTAATGCTATTTTTAATCGCGAGGTATCAATCGTATCAGATTATGCGGGCACAACAACCGACGTAAACCAAAAAGCAATGGAGTTACTGCCCATTGGCCCTGTAAGCATTATGGATACAGCCGGACTTGACGACAGCGGGGAATTGGGACAAAAAAGAATTGAGAAAACTCTTGAAACTATTGAAAGAAGTGATGTTGCAATAGTTGTTTTTGACAACAGCGGAGTTAAAAGCTGTGATATTGAACTTTTTGAAAAATTAAAAAATAAAAATATCCCGATTTTATCCATAATAAATAAAATTGATATTGCATACCCAGACAAAAATGACATAGAAAAAATTAAAAATAATTCCGATAAAACTATCGAATTAAGCGCAAAAAACGATAATAATGTTACCTCAAAGATAAAACAGGGACTTATAAATATCTTAAGTGACGATTATATAAATACCCCCTCTCTTTTGAATGGAATAATCAGGCAGGATGACACAATAGTTCTTGTAATTCCAACAGATAAAGAAGCGCCAAAGGGCAGAATAATTCTTCCTCAGGTGCAAACAATAAGAGATATTTTAGACAACAAAGCAATGAGTGTTGTATGTGACGTAGAAAGATTGCCTATTGTTTTAAAAAATTTAAAAACACAGCCAAGGCTTGTAATAACAGACTCTCAAGCATTTAAAGAAGTGGATAATATTGTAAAAAAGGAAATAGAACTCACTTCTTTTTCAATATTATTCGCAAAATTAAAGGGTGATTTAAAAACATTTGCAAATGGAGCAAAAACACTGGACAACTTAAATGACGGTGACAAGATTTTAATATGCGAAAGCTGTTCGCACCACCCGGTTGAGGATGATATAGGCAGAGTAAAAATACCAAATTTAATAAAAAAATATACCGGTAAAAATGTCGAATTTGAGCATGTAAGCGGGCATATTTTTCCAAAAGACATTGAAAAGTACAAGCTTATTATTCACTGCGGAGCTTGTATGACAAACAGACGAGAAGTCTTAAGCAGAATTGAAGCAGCAAACTCAAAAGGTGTAGCCATTTCAAACTATGGGATTACAATAGCGAAATGTTTGAATATTCTTGACAGAGCACTTAAACCTTTTAAAAATTAACCTTGTTCAGCATATAAACCTGAGTTTCATATGGCTTTAAGCTTACAAACATTTTTCCGCGCTTAACAATAGGAGCTTCCCCCATTTTGACAGGCGAAATAAAGCTTGTATCTCTTAAGTTTCTAATATAAACATTTGCCTGAACTTTTTGTTCTTTATTTAAATTTATAATTACTACAACTGCATCCTCGCCATTTTTGCGGGCATACGCATAAACAGAAGGGTTGCTTGCTGAAAGTTGAATATATTTGCCTTCAATTAAGATGTCTTTAGCCCAATATTTAAATTTTAATGCTTTTATAAATTTTTCTTTTAATTCTTTATAATCACCATCAGGGCGTCTTGAAAGGTTAAAAATATCAAACTTGCCACGATGTACAAAGTAATAATCATCATCAGTGTAACTTCTTTGCGCTTTTTTGTTTTCGTATCGATATATATAGCTGTCGCCGCTTACATAACCGTCAAGGAAATAAGGGTTCATGGGCAATGTAATATTTAACCACAAAACCATTTCCCAAAAAGGAATTCCGCCTCGGACAATAACGCTTTGCTGATCATGTGTTGCAAAAGATGCCATTGTAGTTTTTTGTCCGTTAAACTGCTTTGATATTTTTAAATCGTTTTTAATTCTTTTTGAAACATCCTTTGACTTTGTTAAATCGCTAAGACCGGCCCAATCGCCATAATATCCGTCAAAACCTGCTTCCAATAATTTTTGAACGCTTGTGTACTCACCCCATTGTTTAATAGGGTTAGTCCATACAGGACAAGCCTCTGCAACAAACAAGAACTGCGGATCTTTCAATCTTGCATAGTTGATTATCTCTTTCCAAAATTCATAAGGTTTGATTGCGGCAACATCGGCACGAATACCATCTACTCCTAAATCTTGTAACATTTTTATCATGGCTTTATAGTTTTCAACCAATGCTTGATTAAGCTTTCCGTTGTCATCGTACACCTTAAACAAGCGTACGTCTGTCCAATCAGCAGGCACAACGGCATTTCCGTCCTTATTTTTTATAAATAAATCAGGTCGCTCTAAAGACATATCGTAAGAACCACAGCTTGGTATATCGACAATAACTCTTAAGCCAAGCCTATGGGCCTCATCTATAAACATTTTCGCTTCCTGCTCAACGCTTGCCGGATTTGAAGTATCATCTAACAGCGGGCTTAACTTGTCAAAACTGTCAAGCGCATATAAAGAACCCGCGGTTCCAAGCGCTTTTAATTTGCCTGTTTTAGTAATTGGCAGTAAATATACGGTATTAATGCCCAACTTTGTAAGCTCTTTTAAACGAGGTATGGCATTTAAAAAAGTGCCTGTTTTATCACCTAATTCCTGTTGAATAATGTCATCGCCGTTTAAATCGCTTGCACCAAAAGAACGTATATTAACAGCATAAATTATTGATTTATTATTTATAAACAAATTTCTTAAATCATTTGTCCAAGAAAGCGCAAAACATTGCGTATTCAAAAACAAAAAAGAAAATACTAATGCTAATCCCCTGATTAAATCTTTACTTTTCATACCAAATAGTATATAACAAAAAAAATTATTGTATAATAATGTTACATATATTTAAAGTGGTATAAAAATGACTAAATTTGAAAAATTTTTTGATAAAAACGGAGTATTTCATTCCTCTGTATTCTTATCTGTACTTGCATTTTTAACTGTTGCGATAATTATGACCGCGATTTTATCCTCAAGATATTATTTGTATCAAAATATTATCGAAAATGGTGTCAGCAAAAAGCAAATAATAGCAAAAAAGAACATAGAAGTTGTCGACACACAAAAGACAGAACTTATAAAACGCGAAGTTTCTAACAAAATTCGCCCCATTGTTACACCTGTTGAAGACAACTACCTGAAAACAAGCTTGCAATCACTGCAAGACAATGTAAGACGCATAAGAAATCAAAATTCAAAATATGATTCAAAATTCAAAGAGCTTTGTGTTTACCTTGAAATTCAAGACACCCAAAAAGAAGAAGCTGTTGCAAATTATCTCTTAAACGCAAACGCACAAACAGTCGCAGCAACCTTTGGTAATTCAAAATTTATTTTGGATGAATTATTAAGAACCGGCATAAACGAAACAGACATTGATTTGTTAGCGTCCGACAATTATATTGTTTCGAAACTCGGGCAAAACCTTAGAAAAAGCCAAATAAGGCCTATATCGGGCATTTTAGAACATGTTATCACTCCAAACTTAATTGTTGATGAATATGCAACCGAAATAGCAAGAAAAAATGCCGTAAATTCAGTTAAACCTTATGTTGTAACCTTCAAAAAAGGCGATAAAATTTTAGATGTCGGCGAACAGTTAACTCAAGTTAAAAGAGAAGCACTTAAAAAATCGGGCTACAATGCATTTGAACTAAACAAAGGCGGCATCTTGGGTGTATTTTTCCTGACATGTCTTACAATATTATTTCTTGTCTTATACACTAAAAAATATGAAAAAAGATTTTTTACACCGCAATATATGTCAATCATAGCGGCATTTTCAATATTATTGACCTATATTTGCGTCCTAATAACGCCATTGGACTTAATTCAAAATTATTATATGCCATTCCCTGCTTTTACAATAATAATAGCGATTTTTACCAATCCTATTGTTGCTTTTTTGGCATCAATACTTTTATTATCGCTTTTATCAGTCACATTGTTTTTAGATCCGCAAATTACCGCAGTATTTGTTTTTGCAACAATTATGGCAGCATACTCTGTTTCAAAAATTTGCTACACAAAACGTTTTGATATAATTAAATGTGGTCTTGAGATAGGCGCTGTAACGTTTTTAGCCATAATGCTAATTGCCATGTTTGAAGAACAGTTTGAAATATTTACAAATCTTTCTTTCTTATCAAATGCAAGCGCAGGATTTTTAAACGGCCTGTTCTCAAGTATTATAGCGCTTGGTGTACTGCCAATTATTGAAAACGTATTTAAAATAGTTACCCCATACGGACTGATAGAACTTGCTGACCACAATCAGGAATTATTATCAAAACTGCAATATAAAGCTCCGGGAACTTATCACCATTCACTAATGGTGGCAAACTTGTGCGAGGCAGCGGCCGAAGCTATAGGTGCCAATCCTATTTTAGCCCGCGTCGGTGCTTTTTACCATGACATAGGCAAACTAAAAAGACCTCTTTTCTTTATTGAAAACCAATCGTATTTTGGTATCGAAAATCCTCATACAAAGCTTAATCCAAGGCTTTCAAAAATGGTAATTACATCACACACGAAAGATGGAGTAGAACTTGCTAAAGAATACGGACTGCCGCAGGTCATTATAGATTTTATTCAGCAACACCATGGCGAAGGGCTTGCAGGACATTTTTACAAACAAGCAGTCGACTTAGAAGGCAAAGATAACGTACAAGAGGAACAATTCCGCTACCCGGGACCAAAACCACTTACAAAAGAAACGGCAATATTAATGCTGGCAGATGCTGTTGAAAGTGCTGTGCGTTCTCTTAAAAATCCGTCTCAGGAACAAATTGAAAATATGATAAATAAAATTATTACGGAAAGATTGAACGACGGGCAGCTCTCTGACAGTCCATTAACGCTTAAAGACATAAAACTTATTGCAAACACATTTAACCGTATTTTGCGCGGTATGCAGCATGATAGAATTAAATATCAGGAAAATATTTTGAGCGAATTTGAAGACAAGAACAAAATTAAACTTCAAACCAGTCGCGAAGAAAAAATGGAAAAAAGAATTCAGGAAAAAATAATTCAGAAAAAACAGGAACAAAATGACGAGCAGCAAGGTTGAAATTAATACCATAGGGAAAGTTCACATTTGCGAAAATAAAACACAGCTTAAAAAACAAATCAAAAACATTGTTTCAATACTACTTAAGATGCCAAAAATAACAACATTATCACCTGTTTTTGATTATAAATTTAAAACACTTTCCTTTGAGCTTACATTTTGCAACGACCAAACAATTCGCGAAATAAATTCTACCTATCGAAATAAAGACAAAACAACCGACGTTATTACGTTTGCGCTTTTTGCAGATGACAAAAACGCCATTGTTATAGATGAAACAATAGAACTTGGTGAAATAATAATCTCTGTTGATACTCTGGTAAAACAGGCGCAAGAAAACAAAAACGACGTTAAAGCGGAACTATATACCCTTATAACCCATGGAATATTACACCTTTTAGGATTTGACCATTTAACTCAAAAAGATTATGATTTTGTTGTGGGGATTCAAAAGGCTGTTATTGAAAGTTTATGAAAAAATTTCAATCAAGAAGTTTTATGCGGAGCGCGCTTTACGCCTTAAACGGCTTAAGGCTTGCTTTTAAGTCTGAAAGAAACTTTAGAAAGCATATAATTATAGCATTTGTCACATTAACGATTGCAATTTTCTTAAAAGTCAATGTTGTAGAATTTTGTCTTATAATTTTTGCAAATGCACAAGTGCTCGTGTGCGAACTTTTCAACTCAGTTTTTGAATATATAGTTGATGCCTACTATAAAGGCCGTTGGGCAAAGCTTGCAAAACTTGCAAAAGACATAGCCGCAGGCGCAGTATTATTCAGTGCGGTAATTTCAGTACTTATAAGTTCATTAATATTTGCACAAAAAATTTATCAAATATATTGCAACAATTTTTCTTTTTAAGTATTATATGTATAACTCACTAATCCTCTGCAGAAAAACAGTAGTTTATTATGCGAAAGGAAAAAACAATGGCAAATATTAAATCTGCAAAAAAAAGAGTATTAATTGCTAAAAGAAACACTGAAAGAAATGTTGCTTTTAAATCGTCAATTAAAACTGCGGTTAAAAAAGCTCTTTCTTTAGCTAAAGGTGATCAAAAAGAGCTTGCGGCAGCACTTTCTAAAGTTTACCAACTATGCGACAAAGCAGTAGGTAAAGGTATTCTTCACAAAAATACAGCTGCAAGAAAAAAATCCAGATTAACTAAAGCAATTAATAAGCTTCAAGCATAGCTTGATTTTACCATTATTAAAAACACTCCGCCTCATTAACGGAGTGTTTTTGGTTTTTGTGCCATATAGTGATTATATAGCTCGATTGCAGCTATATCACTATCGTTGATGATTTTTATTAAATCTTTTCGTATCTCATCAATAGGCGAAATTGTCTCAAATAAGTATAGTTCGTAAGGCTTAACACAAAGCACATTTGCTATTTTTTGCAAAGTTTCAATAGATGGAGCAAACTTTCCTCGTTCAATATTGCTTAAACTCTGCGGCTCAATATTAATTTTCTCAGCAAATTCCTCCTGTGTATAGTTTTTACTCTTTCTAAGAAATTTAATCCTGTTACCTAATTTAACTTTAATATCGTACTTATCGCTCATTTTTTTATTCTTAACCATACTTGACTAAATAACACAATGTTTAACATTTATTTTTCTTGATTTTTATTGTGCAACATTATATATTTAAATTAGTACATTAAAATTTTAATTTTTTTAATGTTAAACAATAATTAGAATTAAGATATGAAGGGAGAGTCGAACTATGACTCTAAACAGTTTTGTTGCAAAAAGGTGCAACAGAGGATTTACTCTTGCAGAGCTTTTAGTGTCCGTACTAATTATTTCAATTATTATGGTTGTTTTGGCTCCTGTGATTACCCGAAGGGTTGCTGATAATACCAGTATTGGTGGTGGAAGCACCACAAGCAAAGAAGGAAAATTGTTCACGTATAATTTGTCTGATTCTAATTGCAGTGTTGTAGCCGGACAGAAATCCTTAG
>CALUYC010000012.1 GCA_944324895.1 Candidatus Gastranaerophilales bacterium | reverse complement strand
ATTGTAGAAATAATATTACAATAATTTTAATTGCAAAAGTTCATCTAAAAAATGGAAAAAGTTTTGTTGAACAACAAGTATAATAATCATATGAAAAAGCGTGTAATAGCCTATCTGCAAACCCACTGGGACAGAGAATGGTACAGAGAAAAAGAAGAATTTAACCTAAGACTTTTAGAGGTTTTTGATGAAGTATTAAAAGAGCTTAAAGAAAGCAACGCGCCTTGTTTTTATTTTGACGGGCAAACAAGCGCGCTTATTGATTATTTAAAATTCAGACCTGAAAAATTAGAGTTTATAAAAAAATTAATAGAAGAAAAAAAGCTTTTCATAGGCCCGTTTTTTGTAAGTGCAGATGCATTTTTGGTAAATCTAAGGTGTCTTATTAAAAATCTTGAAAAAGGAATTGCCTATTCAAAAAGCCTTGGCTGCAATGATTTTATAGGTTATCTTCCCGACATTTTCGGACACAGCAGAGGAGTTTTTGAAGTTCTCGACAAATTTAACATAAAAAATGCAATTATTTGGAGGGGAACAGGTGCCATAAAAAGCGACATAAAAATTCGAAACACAAATACAACAAGGCTTGTAGAGGGTTATTTTATTGACCTTATGCACCAGAATATTTCAGCACAAAATCTTGCACAACAAATGGAAAGCTTTTTGGACAAAATTGCAAAATATTCTCAAAACGTGCTTTTGTTGCCTCTTGGGGGAGACCATTTAGCAATTATTAAAAATGCAAATGAAAAAATAACACAAGTTAATAAATATTTAAAAAAATACAAAATAGAGCTTTCAAATCCTTTTGAATATTTTTCTTCAGCTAATTTTTCGCGCGCAAAAACATACGAAGGTGAGTTTTTAGATAACAGCGAAAACAACATTTTGGGCGGGGTTTTTTCTTCACGAATTTACCAAAAAGTACAAAACACAAAATTAATGCATAAAATATCAAGAATAATTGAACCTCTGAATTATTTTTTAGATTTAAACTATTCTTTAAACATAGATTATGCTTACGAATTAATATTAAAAAACCACGCGCATGACTCAATTTATGGCTGTTCAACCGATAAAGTTCACAAGAACGTTGATATGCGCTTTGAAAAAGCCAATGAAATTTTAGAAGGTCTTGAAAAAAGAATAATTCGTGATGTTCATAAGAATTCTAAAAAGCCGCGCTATGTTGGCATTTTTAACCTTTCAAATTATAAAAGTTCAGGAATAGCAAGGGTTATAAGTGAATATAAACTTAAAAACGCGCAAATAATATCAAAAACAAAAGGTTTTAGTGATACAAAACTGTATGACATAAATCAAGTGCCTGTTACAGAGGATATTTTAACCCTGTATGAACAAATTATTGAAACAGATGAACAAAATGCAATGAGTTTTAAAACACATGAACCAAAAAAACCACAAAAACTAACTCTTGTAAGTGAAAATTGTATTGAAAATCCTTATTTAAAATTAAGCTTAAATAACAACACTATAGATGTTTTTGATAAGTCAAAAAACACTTTGTACAAGGACTTTATAAAAATTACAGATACAAAAGATAAAGGCGACAGTTACAATTATGCACCTGCCTCGAAAGCAGAAATTATAAAACCTGTTAAGTCAAAAGTGGTTGAAAACGGGCAAATTCGCTCGGTTTTAAGAATTTTTTATAAAGATTTAACCCTTGATGTAATTTTGGATAATAAAAACAAGTTTTTTGAATTTGATGTAAGAATAGATAACAAAAAGAAAAATCACAAGCTGCAAGCTGTTTTTAACCTGAAAGAACCTGTTTGTGAAACTTTTGCACAAGACAGCTTAGGAATAATAAAAAGAAAATGCGACCCTAACTATTCTCTTTTTGAAAACCAACCCGCAAAAAGACCTTGTGAATTAAAAACAAATTCTTTCCCTATGTTAAATTTTGTATATGCACAGGGAACAGGCGTTTTAGGTGAAGGTATAAACGAATATGAAATTTATAAAAACGAACTTAGAATCGCTCTTTTGCGCGCAAGCGGAATTATTTCCAATCCAAAATGTGCTTCGCGCTCAATTCCTGCGGGGCCGCCTCTTTTAACCCCCGATTTACAGTGTTTGGGCGTGCAAAAACTGCGTTTTGGAGTTTGTTTTACTTCAAAAAAAGAAAATATGTTTAAATTTAGTGAAAAATTTTTAAACACGCAGTGTGCTTTTGTATCAGATAAAATTTTTGAAGAGAAAGTTTTCTTTAAAACAGATAAAAACAAGCTTTTTTATGGAATAAATGACTCTAGTCAGGGAATTTTTTATAATTTAAAAAACGGTAAAATTGAGCTTGCAAACATTGAAAAAATTTAATAATATATTGTATATTCACATAAAGCAGGGGCAAAAATGTCTAAAGGATACAGCGCAAAATGGATTATAGCGGCAGATGGCAACTTATACGAAGATTGCACCCTTGTTGTAGATGAAGGCAAAGTTGAAAAAATTGTAAAAACTGCCGAGCTAAAAGAAGATGAGTGTAAAAATCTTAAAGACTATGGCAGATGCGTTATAACACCGGGTTTTGTTAACCTGCACAACCATTTACAGTACACCGATATTAATAAAACCCAACACTGTGTAAAATATGCTTTTAAAAAGCTTTATACTATTTTAAAAAAACATTATTTTGTTGCAGGAATTAAAAAAAATTCTTTTGTATATAGGCTTGCAGACCTTTTAAGCAATTATTTTTGTCTAAGTGCAGAAAATAAGCTTGCCTCTTTTAAAAAAGGGCTTGAATTGTCACTTTTGGCAGGAACCACTTGTGTTGCACAGCTGTCAAAAGAAAGTAAATATTTTAAAGTTTTAAACGATTTGCCCATTAAAACTTGTTTATTTTTTGAGCTTTTTTCTGATTCATCAGAATCAAGCAAAGAAGAATTCAGAAATATTCAAAAGAAAATTGATAAACTTTTGAAACAAAAATCCGAAAATACTTTTGTAGGAGTTGCACCTCACAGTGTTTGCTCTGTGCATAAAAGGTTATTTAAAATTCTTACAAAATATTGCAGAAAAAATAATATTTTAATGACAATAAGAATTTCTGAAAGCCAAGAAGAAAAAGATTGGCTTAAATACGGATTTTCAGACATTGACTTGTTAAACGAATTTTGCGGAAACAAAAAATTTGAACCAATTTTTAAAGGGGTGACATCAACCCAATATTTAGCACAAATGGATGTTTTAAACAAAAGACTTATTGCAAGTTACGGAAACTATTTAAGCGATGATGACCTTGAAATTTTAAAAGAAAATAAGGTCGCACTTGCATACTGTCCAAGAGTAAGCAAAAACTTGCACAACAAGGTGCTTGATTTTGATAAAGTGCTTGAATATTTCCCCCAAAGGTTTGGTTTTGGCACAAATTCGCTTGCGTTTAACAAAGACTTGAGTTTGTTAAACGAACTTAGAAGCGTAAACAACGGCAGACTTGACGCGCTTGAAGCAATAAAATATTTAACAATAATTCCCGCTAAAATTTTAAGGTTAGATAAAATTATAGGCAGTCTTGAAATAGATAAAGATGCCGACTTTAACGTATTTTTATTAAACGAAAACGAAGATTATAGTAACGTTTTAGATAAATCCTATCCTGATTTTGTTTATATAAAAGGATTTAGAAAGGTTCAAAACGGTAAAATAAGATAAACTAATCAGCTATTGTTCTTGTGTATAGTCTTAGTTTAATTTTTGCAATAAGAACTTTTTTATCTTTTTCCCATGGTGTAAGTTCAACCTCTGCAAGATTTGTTAAATATTGTTCTTTCATTATTGTTTTAAAGAAAGTTTGAAATTCTACATAACTTCCTACAGCAACCATGTTAAGTTCGCAAACATTATATCCGTTAATCTTTGCAGCAAAAACAATGTCTTCTTGCGGAGCATAGTTATAATCTATTGCGCGAATTCTTATTCCACTTTGTTGTGCTATGGTTAAAACAAGTTCAAACAAAGGCGCAAAAGAAGCATCGGGGCTAAATCTCATATCAGGGGCATCATAGACGATTTTTCCGTCTTTTACAACTTTTTTCTGACGGTTTTGCAGTTCCTGTTGAGCTTTTAGCATATTATATTGCTGCTGTACTTCTTCATATTGAGCTTTTGCACTCTTTACATTACGTATTGAACTTATATCTTTATTAAACTGCGGTATAACAAAATTTATAAACACAAAAAATGCAACAAAAATAGGTAAAACATAAATAATGTTTTCTTTTAAAATATTTAAAGCTATTTTTGTTTTATCCATTTTCGTTTTTCCGATTAATTATTAATATCTACAGGCACAAGATTGTTTGCAGGTGCCGCATCTCCATTTTGTTCAGCAGGGTTTTGTCCGTCTTGCTGAGCATCTTTTTTGTTTTTTTCCAAAAATTCACTTCTTGGTGATTTCGTGTTTGAAATCTCAAAATCATAATATTTTGAACCTAAATCAGGAGCTGCAAGATCATAGTCCTGACCGTTAATTTCGGTTAAAATTTGCAATCTGTTTAATTTAATACTTGATTGAGGTGAAACAATTTTTAAACTTTTATAATAATTGTAAATATCTGCAATATTTCCGCTAACACCTTCTATTGCAAGTTTTTCACCGTTTTTATTGTAATAATATTGCAACCATACAGATTGAGGAATATCTGTTGCAATAGAATCATAAAAGCTTATTGCCTTTTTGTTTGTATCTATAATTTTTGTTATAAGTGTTTCGATGTCTACAACACCATCTGAACCTGTTATTGCTTCAATCTCTTGTTGGATGGAACTAACTTGTGTTTGATATTTGTTTGCCTGATTATTTAAACTTGTTTCAATTAAATAAAATAAGCCGTATAAAATACCGAAAAACAACACAAGTATACCGGCAATAGCCAACAATGCTTGTCTTGCAAGCTCTTGTGTAACAATAATAACTTTGTCTAAAAATTCAAAACTAAAATATCCTTCACCTGAAGATGACATTTTATTGAACAGGTTTAAATCAAGAACTTTTTCTTCCAAGTGTTGAGTTGCAAGAGCACCAATAAGAGCATAAGTCATTGAGGCTGCTTCGCTTTGAATTACTGATGAAGAAATATCAATCGGCGGTATTTTAGAATATTTGTTACAATCATGGGTTATTATTTCTTCATCAAATGTAATTTGTGTCTTTAAAACTTCAGCACAAATATCTTCTGCTTGGCTTAATATTACCAGTTTTTTAGCGGGGAAGTTTGGCAAAATTTGTGAAACAGACGCAGAAATGGCCTGATAAGCTTCTTCATATGAAAAAGATTTAATTGCAAGCGGGACTTCGGTATAATCAATAAGTCTTGTACCCTGCATAGAAAATAGTGCATAACTGTTAGAATTAACAAGCAATAAATCCCAATTAGTGTTGTCGTCTTTTTCAAGCCCTACAACATTTGTAAAATACAAACCACGAATAATAGCAGGATAAGAGCTTTCTATACCAATTATTTCTGAACCAAGCTCGCTAAAAATGTCTCTTATTTGGCTTATTACGGTTTCTTGAAAAGAAGTATAAACAACAAGTCTTTTGTCAGCTTGTGAATTTGTAACAAGATCAGTCCATGCGCTTATCGGTTCAACTCTTTTAAATATATAAGAGTCTTCAGCTTTAGATAATATTGCGTTGCTTATGGCATCATCACCAATAATTAAAGGAAGACTTTCAAAATCTAAATGTACGTTTGGTAAAGTAATATAAACACTTGATTTTAAAGTAATGTCTAACTCTTTAAAAAGGTCAATTATTATTGTTTTAAAAGCATCATAGTCTTGAATTTCTCTTGTTGCAAGGTTATACTCCAGTGGTCTTTTTGCATATTTAATAACAATGGGGCTTTTTTTATCAAGCAGTGCAACTTCTACACCAATATTAGGTGTAATTGAAACTCCAACTATTTGTTTGTTTGAACTTACAAAGTTTGCCATTTAAATATATTTACTCGTAAATAAATACAATATTATCTATTTTATAATACAATAATCAGTGCAAATTAAAAACAATTTTAAAAAAAATATACAATAAACGGAGTAAGATAAAATGAAAAAACCATCCGAAAGTATAACAAATTACATTTATGGAAAAAATACTGTTTTTGAAACGATTAGTCAAAACCCTAAAAGAATAAATAAAATTTTCTTTTCTCAAGGAATTAATTTTGATAATAAATTAAAAAAAATTAAAGAAATTGCACAGGAAAATTCAATACTTATTCAATTTACAAATCTTAATAAATTTAACAAATATTTTGAATCTGGTGAAAAAAAATTAACAACTGTTAATTTTCAGGGTGTGGTTGCTTCCGTTTCTCCTGTTGAATACGCTGATTTTGAAACCTTTTTGAATAAAAAATCCGACAAATACAGAAAAATTGTAATCTTAGACGGTGTTGAAGACCCGCACAATTTTGGTGCAATTATAAGAACTCTTGCAGCAGCCTCCTATGATGCAGTTGTTATACCAAAACACCGTTCATCTCCAATAAGTGCCGTTGTTGAAAAAACTTCCTGTGGTGCAATAAATCATATTCCTATAATAAAAACAAATAGCCTGCCTGCTATTGTCGATATACTCAAAAAAAACGACTGGTGGATAATTGCAGCAGACGGACAAAGTAAAGATAATTATTTTGACATAAGCTATAAAGATATGAATTTTGCAATCATATTAGGCGCAGAAGGAGAAGGGGTTTCTAAAACTTTATTAAATAAAGCGGATTTCAAAATAAAAATACCGTCAAGCTTTGAATCTCTAAATGTTTCTGCTGCATGTGCCGTTATAGTATATGAAAGCATAAGACAAATACATCAAATATAGTTTGTGTTACAGACAAAAAAATGTATAATTATTAAACGGCTTGTTGGAGAAAAAAATGAAAACTAAAAGTTCAAAACATGAGTTAGATGAAACAAACGACAGTCTTTTTGAAATGGAAGAAATAGACAGTCTTGAAGAAGATAGTGAAAACCAAGAAGAAAAAGAAACAAAGGAAGACTATAAAAGTGCTACTTCAGATGATTCCGTTAAAGTTTACCTTCAACAAATCGGTAAAATTAAACTTTTATCTTATGATGAAGAATTAAAAATTGCTAAAGAAATAAAAGAAAACAATTCTCAAAAGGCAAAAGAAATTTTAATAAACTCTAATTTAAGACTTGTTGTATCCATTGCCAAAAAATACATAGGGCGCGGACTTTCTTTTCTTGATTTAATTCAAGAAGGTAATTTGGGACTTATGAAAGCCGCGGAAAAATTTGACTATACAAAGGGCTATAAGTTTTCAACCTATGCAACTTGGTGGATTCAGCAGTCAATTACAAGAGGTATTGCAGATAAATCTCGCATGATAAGACTTCCTGTTCATATGATTGAAACATTGGGTAAAATTAAACGCGCAACTGTTGAACTTTCAACAAAATTAAACCGCGCACCAACAAAAGAAGAAGTAGCACATGCAATAGGTATGAGTCCTTCAAAACTCTCATCGCTTATGAAAAGCGCACAAAGTACGATAAGTATTGAAACGCCTGCAAATCAAAAAGATGATTCGTCAAAAATTGCTGATTTTATTATAGACGATTCACACCTGACACCTGATACTAAAGTTACTCAAGAAAATTTATTAACCGATGTGCATAAAATGTTAAATCAATTAAATCAAAAAGAAAAAGATGTTCTTATTATGCGCTATGGTTTAGACGATGACGGTCAAAAAAAGACTCTTGATGAAATAGGAAGTCGCTATGGTGTTTCAAGAGAACGTATAAGACAAATTGAAACACGTGCAATTTCAAAACTTAAAAAATTATGTCGTAATCAAAACTTAAGCGGAAATTTAAAAAATTATATAGGTTTATAATTTACTTAATTTTTCTTGATTCTATTAAAACCATTAAACAAGAAATGTCAGCCGGCTTTACCCCGCCTATTCTAAGTGCTTGTGCAAGGGTTTTTGGGCGTACTTTGTCGAGTTTTTCTTTCGTCTCTGTTGAAATTTGTTTTATTGAAAAATAATCAATATCATCAGGAATATTTATGCGCTCCATTTTGTCAGCACTTTCAATTTGGCTTGCCTGACGTTTTATATAACCGTCGTATTTTATTTTAATTTCCGCTTGTTCTAAAACTTCGCGTTCAAAAAACTTGTCCGGATAATTTCCTGAAAGCTCATATTTTAATTCTTTTAATACTTTATAATCTATATTTGGTCGTTTTAAAAGTTCATACGCGCTTTTTCCGGTTTCTAGGTTTTCGTTGTATTTTGCAAGAATTTCTTTGTTTTCTTGTGTGGGCGAAATTTTCGTATTTTTTAAATTATTTATTTCAAATTCTATTTGTTTTTGTTTTTCTCTAAATCTTAAAATATTTTCTTCTTTTACCAAACCCGCACTGTAACCAATTTCCATTAAACGCTCATCTGCGTTATCTTGTCTTAAAATAAGCCTGTATTCACTTCTTGATGTCAGCATTCTATATGGTTCATCCAAGTCTTTTGTGACTAAATCGTCAATTAGCGTACCAATATAAGAATTTGCACGTGTAAGTTCAAGCGGTTCTTTATTTTGCAGGTAATTTATTGCATTAATTCCTGCTGCCAGCCCTTGTGCAGCAGCTTCTTCATATCCTGATGTGCCGTTAATTTGTCCTGCTAAAAATAAGCCTTTTATTTTCTTACTCATTAGTGAATAGTCAAGCTCTAATGCACTTACGGAATCATACTCTACAGCATATGCCGGCTTAATAACAGAAACATTTTCTAATCCGGGAAGTGAATGTAACATTTGAAATTGAACTTCTATAGGCAGACTTGTTGAAAAACCCTGAACATAAACTTCATAAGTATCTTTTCCTTCAGGTTCAATAAAAATATGATGCGAGGGATTGTGTGCAAATCTTACAACCTTATCTTCAATACTGGGGCAGTATCTTGGACCTCTACCATGGATTAAACCTTGATACAGCGGTGATTTATCAAGATTGTCGCGAATTATTTTGTGTGTAGTTTCTGTTGTTTTTGTTAAATAACAAGGCAACTGTTCTCTTATAGGGCGATTTGGTTTAAAAGAAAAGAAGTTTGGTAAACCGTCTATTAAAGAATCAGGCGGTTGAATAATTAATTTTGAATAGTCTATTGTTCTTCCATCGACACGCGCAGGCGTACCTGTTTTTAATTTTTTTATTTTAAGTCCGTTTTCTTCTAAACTTTTTGAAAGCCCACAAGCGGCGCGTTCCCCCAGTCTTCCTGCACTAAAAGATTTTAGACCTATATATATTTTACCCTCTAGACTTGTAACTGTAGTTAAAATAACCGTAGTAGCAAAATAGTCAAGTCCTAATTCATCTCTAACTCCTTGTATAGCGCCGTTATTTACAATAATTTCGGTTATTTGGGTTTGTTTTAATGAGATATTTTTTTCGCTTTCAAGTAAGTGTCTAAAATATCTCATGTATTCTTTTTTATCTGATTGTGCTCTTAATGCTCTAACAGCAGGGCCGCGAGAAGAATTTAACATTTTCATTTGCACATAAGTAGCATCTGTTGCATCTGCCATAACTCCACCAAGAGCGTCAATTTCGCGGACAAGGTTAGATTTAGCAGGACCACCGACTGCTGGATTACAGGGCATAAGCGCAATATTGTCAAGATTTAAAGTACAAAAAAGCACCTTTGCACCAAGTCGGGCAGCACTAACTGCCGCTTCTATACCTGCATGTCCTGCGCCTACTACTATTGTGTCAAACTTAAACATAGCTTATTTTAATATTGCAAGCACTGCTTGAGTTACATCAACTCCGCCTGCAGCAATATAATCTTTGTTTAGAATTACATCAAGTTTCTTTTGAACTCTTACTTTTTCTGCAGCAGCATTAATTTTTTGGCTCAAATCTCTTTCGTATCTTTGGCGTGTTGCAAGATAATCTTTTTGTCTTTTTTCAATTTCGCTTAACGCTGTTTTTCTTATAGTTGCTTTTTGCGCAGCTGTTTTTGCGTTGGCTACTTCTTTATCTTTCTGTGCAGTATATGTTTTTATAGAATTTACTTTATTGTTTAAATCAGTTGTATATCTTTTAGCTAAAGAATAATTTTTTGAAACAACATCATAATTAATATAACCAATTCCTGCTGCATTTGATGTTAAAGTTACAAACATAAAACATAAAATAGAAAGTATTACTTTTTTCATTATTTTCTCCTTTTAATATATTTTTAGAGTATTCTTTTTGCACCCTCATTGTCAAGAGGTAATGAGTGGAATTGAGTATTGACGTTCATATCATTCCAAGTAGTTGAAACTATTTCTTTAACTTCACCTAAGTTTGCACCACATGAAACAACGCCTATTGCAGGCCCTGCACCACTTAAAAAACAGCCTAAAACACCTTTTGTATGTCTTAAATTATCCATAATTGCGCTTAAGCCCGGAACAAGTTTTTTTCTGTAAGGTTGGTGTAATCTGTCGCGCATTGCAAGTTTTAAAAGTTCACTGTCATGAGTATGTAGAGCCTCTATAAACATTGCAGAGCGCCTTAAATTAAATGCCGCGTCTTTTATTGCAACTTCTTTAGGTAAAACAGAACGAGAAATTTCTGTTGCAAGTTCATAATCAGGAATACAAACAGTTATTTTCCAATCATCATACCAAGGTAATTTTCTAAAAACTACAGAACCATCGTCTTCCCAACTTGAAAGAGTTACACCGCCCTTAATTGCAGGTGTAATATTATCAGGATGTCCTTCGATTTCTGTAGCAATAGACAATAAAACTGCTTCATCGGCAGGTTTTCTTAAAAGCTCGTTTGCAGCCATTAAACCACCCACTATAACAGAGGCAGAAGAACCCAGTCCTCTTGCAACAGGGATTTGTGTTTTTATTGTTATTTTCATTTCATCCGGCGTTTGCCCTATATAACTGTATAAAAGCTCTATTGCCTTATAAACAATATTGTTTTTATCTGTCGGAATATTTGAAACACTGTCAGGGTTTTTTTCATCAATTATATTAATTTCAACACCCGAGCCGGGCAAAACTGTTTCTTCTACAATAACTGTATTATAAATAGGTAATGCAAGCCCTAAACAGTCAAAACCACAACCTAAATTTGCCATTGTAGCGGGAACTTGAATTGCTACTTTCATTCTTACCTCACTTGAACCGGCATAACTAAGCACACATAAGACTCATCGCCGTTTTCGTTTTCATCGGCAGGTTTAAATAATGTAGCACTAAGACTTGTTGCGATTTCTATTTTAACTTTTCTTGTGTCCATATTTTTTAAACTGTCTAAAACATATTTGTAATTAAAAGCAATAACTATTTCGTCAAAATTGCTGCTAATGTCTATAAAATCTTTTCCCGAACCCATTTCGGGCGAATCTGTACTTAATTCAAGAGTATTTTCTTTAAAAGAAAACTTAATTCTGTTTGTGCGCTCGTTAACCATTACACAAACTCTCTCTATTACGCCGATTAGTTCTTCCCTGTCGATATAAACAATCTTATCGTTGCTTGTAGGAATTAATTGTTGATATTTAGGATATGTTCCGTTAATTAATTTTGATTGGAACACCACGTTTTCAAATACAAACTGGATTTTTGCTTTTTTAAGTTTAATTGTTACTTTTTCATCTTCTACAATAGATGAAATTCTGATAAGTTCTTGAATTGTTCTTGAAGGTACAATAAAAATTGCGCTGTCATCTTTTGAATTTATTTCTTTAGATGCACGAGTTAAACGATTACCGTCTGTTGCAACAATTTCAAGAGTATTTGAGTCAATATTAAAACAAACACCTGATAATATGCTTGCGCTTTCATGGTAGGCAGCTGAAAAAACAACCTGTTTTACGCCTTTTATAAGTGTATTTTTATTAATTTCGAAAGACTTTTCATCATCTTCTTCTTTTTCATCAAAAACTTGTGGAAATTCATTTGCATTAATCCCAATCAGTTCAAATTTTGCTTTTCCGCAGCTTATTGTCACGATATTTGTTTCACAATTCAAGGAAAGTTTAACCGGTTTATTATCTAATTTAGAAGCAATTTCTCCAAGCCTTTTTGCACTCAGTGTTATTTTACCTTCACTTTCTACTTGAGCTTTTGCAAGGTGGCTTATGGAAAGATTTAAATCTGTTGTGCAAAATTTTACCCTGTCGTTTGCAACCGTTTCGATTAAAATATTTGACAAAACGGGCTGAGAACTTTTTTGCGCGGTGATTTTTTCAACAATTCTAATTCCGTTTAAAAGATCTTCTTTATTTAAGATAATTTCCATATTCTTCCCCAATTATTTTTATATTAATTATATTATAAAAAAATAATAATACATAATAATGTAATAACTTTTGTGCAAAACTCTCAAAAGCATTGATTTTATAAGAAATTTGCCTGTGCAAAACT
The DNA here is from genome assembly GCA_944324895.1 of Candidatus Gastranaerophilales bacterium. GTDB lineage: Bacteria > Cyanobacteriota > Vampirovibrionia > Gastranaerophilales > Gastranaerophilaceae > Galligastranaerophilus. Next base: position 3,728 of record CALUYC010000012.1, on the reverse strand, counting down.
TTAAGTATTTTTGCACAGTTATGCACAAGCTAAAACAAAACAAATTATATTATCATAAGAGTTGTTTTTTAAATTTGAAATTGCCTCAAACAGAGTTGCTGTCGTTGTTGTAATATCATCAATAAGTATTAAAGTCTTCCCCTGAGCCAAGTTTGGTGTTATTTTAAAAGCGCCGCGAACATTTTTTGCCTTTTGGTTTGCCTTTACTTTATACTGTGGGAGAGTGTTTTTAACCTTTTTAATTATTTTAAAATTTGTTTTTATTCCGCACAAATTAGAAAATTCCTTTGAAATTAGCTCTGTGTGGCAATATCCGCGTTTTAAAATTCTTAACGGATGGCTTGGAATACAGGTTATAATTGAGTTTTGAGAATTTAAATTTAAATTGTTTTTATTGCACACGTTTTTAAAATAATCGTAAAGCAACTCAGCGCAAGGAATTGCAGCACTTTTTCTTCTGTTAAATTTAAAATTTCTGATTAAAGTTTTTATTGTACCTTCGTATTTAAAAGCACAAAAAATATTAACACCCTCGATTTTTTTCTGTGCAAAAGGTGAGAGGTTTTGCACAGTTTTTAAACAGTTTTTACACAGGATTTCATTGGTTTTTGAACAGCCGCAGACAACACATTTTTGTTTGTATATTAAATCTGCAAGCTGTTCAAAAATATTTTTTATCATTATTTACCAATTATTCCTTCTAATGGTGAAGATGCACTGGCATATGCTTTTTTAGGTATTCTGCCTGCTTCATAAGCACATCTTCCTGCCATAACCCCATATTTAAAAGCTTGCGCCATTTTAACAGGGTCGTCTGCCTTTGCAATAGCAGTATTTATAAGGCAAAAGTCTGCACCTGCCTCCATAACCAAAGAAGCGTCGGAAGGAACACCTATTCCGGCATCTACCACGACAGGAATATTTGCCTGTTCAATAATAATTTTAATATTTTCTAAAGTTTTAACACCTTGACCTGTGCCAATAGGGCTTGCAAGAGGCATAACAGTTGCACAACCTACTTCTTCAAGCCTTTTTGCAAGAATTGGGTCTGCATTAATATATGGAAGTACACAAAAACCTTCATCCACAAGTTGCTTTGCAGCTTCAAGAGTTGCAATAGGGTCAGGAAGAAGAAATTTTGGGTCAGGAATAACTTCAAGTTTAATCCAATTATTTATACCCATTGCACGAGAAAGTCTTGCAACACGAAGTGCTTCATCAACAGTTGCACATCCTGCAGTGTTTGGCAACAGCCAATATTTATTGGTGTCGATATAATCCATTAAACCGACGTGCCCTTGTGCATTATCATTTACTCTTCTTATTGCAACAGTTACAATTTCAGCCCCTGACGCTAAATGCGCTTTTTGCATTGTTTCAAAATCATCAAATTTTCCTGTGCCAACCATTAAGCGAGAAGTAAATTCTTTATCGCCAATTTTTATTTTATCCATATTAAAATCCTCCCGTTTGTATTTTAAATCAAACAATATATAATAGGAATATGAAAACAATATTTGAAAAAAATAAAAATTTGAATTCAAAACCGTTTTTTTGCGGCGAAATCGAATTTAATAACAGAATAACACCTCTTAATTTGCCAAACACTACAGAATTAGAGGTAATGAGACACTACAAAGAACTTTCAGACAGAAATTTTTGCATAGAAAAAGGTTTTTACCCCTTAGGTTCTTGTACAATGAAATATAACCCGCGAGTGAATGAAGTTGTTGCAAGATACGAAGATTTTTTAAATCTTCACCCCATGCAAAATGATTTAGACTGTCAGGGTGCACTTGAATTAATGTATGATTTAGAGCAAGCTCTAAAAATTATTACAGGTATGGATGCAATAACCCTACAACCTTGTGCAGGTGCACATGGCGAGTTTTGTGCGATGAATATTGTAAAAAAATATTTTGAAAACGATAAAAAAAGAAAAAAAGTAATAATTCCGGATAATGCGCATGGCACAAACCCAATGAGCGCTAAAATGAACGGTTTTGAATGTGTTGAAATAAAGTCTGATGAGCAAGGCGGGGTAGATTTTGACGAATTAAAAAATTTAATTAAAAATAACGGTGATGAGATTGCCGCAATCATGATGACAAACCCTAATACCCTTGGGCTTTTTGATGAAAATATTTTAAAAATATCTGAATTATTACATCAAAACGGCTCCCTTTTGTACTATGACGGTGCAAACCTAAATGCAATTATGGGACATACAAACCCCCGTTTAATGGGTTTTGATATTGTGCATTTAAACCTGCACAAAACATTTTCAACCCCCCATGGCGGAGGCGGCCCCGGAGCAGGCCCCGTTGGTGTTACAAAAGAATTGGAAAAGTTTTTGCCGATACCAAGAGTTGAATTTAGTGGCGAAAGATATTTTAGAAACTACCAAAAACCCTATACAATAGGAAAAGTTAGTACTTTTTGCGGTAATTTTTCTGTCTTTGTTCGCGCATATGCTTATATTTTATCTATGGGAAATAACCTTAAAAACGCAAGTACGGACGCGGTTTTAGCAGCAAATTACATAAAAGAAAAACTAAAAAAATATTTTAAATTACCATATAACCGCTCTTGTATGCACGAGTTTGTTTTATCAGGCGATATACAAAAAGAAAAAGGTGTTTCTACTCTTATGATGGCAAAAAGGCTTATGGATTCTAATTGCCACCCTCCGACGGTTTATTTTCCTCTTATAGTGCATGAAGCAATGATGATTGAACCTTGTGAAAGTGAAACAAAAGAGGTTTTGGATAATTTTATTCAAACAATGATTGATATAGCAAATGAAGCCGAGAAAGACCCGCAAAAGTTTGAACAATACCCGCTTTCAACACCTGTTTTAAAGGCAGATGAAACACTTGCGGCAAGACATTTAAATACAAAATATGAATTTAACAACTGAAGATTTTAATTATAATTTGCCTGAAGAATTAATTGCGCAGCACCCTTTAAAAATGCGTGAAAACGCGCGCATGATGGTACTTGAGCGAAAAAACCAAACAATAGAACATAAATATTTTTATAACATCGTTGATTATTTAAACCCTGATGATGTGCTTGTATTGAATAATACCAAGGTTTTTCCTGCCAGGCTTATTGCAAAACGCATAACAGGTGGCGAAGTGGAGGTTTTTTTACTTAACCCTTCCGCCAAAAATAACCAATGGTTTTGTTTAATGAAACGCTCTAAAAGAGTAAAAGAAGGTGAAATTCTAAGTGTCAGCGATGATTTTAAAATAAAAGTTGTTAAAAAGGATATAGAAAAAGCTCTTGATGGTGAACTGCCAAAAAACCTTGTAGAGCTTGATTTTTCAGGTGATGATGTTTATGAAATTTTAAATCAATACGGTTCAATTCCTCTACCGCCTTATATTTCAAGAAAAACAAACAAAGACGATAAAGAGGATTACCAAACAGTTTTTGCAATAAATACAGGCTCTGCGGCTGCACCCACAGCGGGATTGCATTTTAGCAAAGAAATTTTAAAAGAAATCAAAAATAAAGGTGTCAAAATTGTTTATATTACCCTAAATGTGGGACTGGGGACGTTTTTGCCCGTAAAAGTTGAAGATTTTACAAAACACAAAATGCATCATGAAAGTTTTGTTATTCCAAGTAAAACAGCACAAGCAATAAATAATGCAAAAGGAGCTGTTGTTGCAGTCGGCACAACGGTTTTAAGGACACTTGAGGCAACTTATCAAAAACAT
>CALUYC010000011.1 GCA_944324895.1 Candidatus Gastranaerophilales bacterium | reverse complement strand
TTACTTCATTATATGACATTATAACAATTTGTGGGTAAGTTCTCTCGATTAATCTTCTAAAAATCAACCTTATGGGCGATGAGCATAAAATAACAGGTCGATTTCCGGTTTGTTGGACTGCTTTTGTAAATTCGTAATTTAAGCTGTCCATAAGCTTTTTAACAAAATCAGGGTTAAGCGTTAAGCTTTCGCCATCAGGGTTAACGCCTTGCGCAATTTGTTGTTCAACATCTTGAGAAAGCGTAATTGCAAGCAACTCTCCTGTATCTGCAAGATTTTGTTTGCATATATTTCTAGCTAACGCCTGTCTGCAGTATTCTGTTAAGGCATTATGATTTTTATTTGTTCTTGCCTGCAAGCTCATTGTTTCAAGGATTGTTTTTAAATCTCTTATTGAAACGCACTCTTTTAAAAGATTTTGGATAATTTGTTGAACATCTGCGGTTGATATTTCTTTCATTAAATCATTAACGTATTCATCGGAAACTTCTTTTTTGAGGTTGTCTATTAACTGTTGAACATCTGCACGAGTAATTATTTCGCTGGCATTTTTTCTTATGATTTCTGTTAAGTGAGTTGAAATAACCGCAGATGGGCTAACAACAGTGTAGCCAACTGTTTCCGCGTATTCTTTGTCTTTTTCTTCAATCCAAATAGCCGGCAGTTTAAATGCAGGTTCGATTGTGTTAATGCCCTTGATATTAGGGTCTTCTGCCCCTCCCATAGAGTTCATTGCAAGAGAGCGTTCAGGGTATACTTCACCGGATTCTATTGAAACACCTTTTAATTTTACCTGATAAGTGTTTGGCGGAAGTTGCAGATTGTCACGAACACGAATTGAAGGCAGTACAATACCAAGGTCAAGCGCGCTTTGACGTCTGATTTGAGCTATTCTGTCAAGTAAATCCCCTCCTTTTTCGGGATCTAAAAGACTTACAAGCCTGTAACCTATTTCTATTTCAAGAGTTTCAACATTTAGCAGCTCAAGTACACTTTCGCGAGTTGCTTTTTTACGTTTTTTACCGAGTTTCTGAGCTTTTTTAGCATCCTCTTGAGCCTTAAGGTCTTCAATTTCTTTTTTCTGTATTTCTTTGTGTTTATTCCAGCCGTACCAGCCTGAAGCTATTGAAACCAAAAGGAATGGGATTGTAGGCATACCGGGAACAATTCCCATAAAGAATAAAAGTCCCGATACGATGAATAATACTTTCGGGTTTGAAAACATTTCAAGTCCGATATCTTCACTTAGTGAACGGTCTGAACCTGAGGCGCGGCTTATGATTAAACCTGTTGCAGTTGAGATAATAAGTGCGGGGATTTGAGAAACAAGACCATCGCCCACTGTTAATATTGTGTAAGTCGAAAGTGCGGTTGCAGGATCCATTTTAAGCTGTAATACACCTATAATCAAACCGCCTACTATGTTTATGACGGTAATTATAATACCTGCAGTGGCATCACCTTTAACAAATTTTGAAGCACCATCCATAGTACCGTAGAAATCTGCTTCGCGTTCAAGTTTTTTACGCCTTAATTTTGCTTCTTTTTCATCTATTAAGCCTGAGTTTAAGTCGGCATCGATTGAGAGTTGCTTACCGGGCATAGAATCCAAAGTAAACCTTGCGGATACTTCAGCAACCCTTCCGGCACCGCCTGTGATTACCATAAAGTTGATAATTACAAGAATTACAAATATTACAAAACCGACAACGTAGTTACCGCCTATTACAAACTGCCCGAAAGATTCAATAACGCTTCCGGCATTTGCTTCAAGTAATATTAAACGGGTTGATGTAACGTTTAAGCCTAATCTAAAAAGTGTTGCAACAAGAAGAATTGTAGGGAAGGAAGAATAGTCCAGAGGTTCTTTTGTGTATAAGCACACAAGAAGAATTAAAACTGAAAGAGAGATATTTATTGTAAGCAAAAGGTCAAGCAACTGTGGAGGTATTGGTATAACCATCATAAGAACTATGACAACCAAGCCTATTGCAAAAACTATATCATTATTTTTCAGTAACAGTGCAAGTTTACCCAACTGCTGTGTTTTCTCCCCGTTTTACTTCCCTTTTGCCGAGTAGACAAATCTTAGAACCTCTGCAACTGCCACATACAGTTCTTGTGGTATTATACCACCAATTGGAACTAATTTGTACAAACTTTGCGCAAGAGGTTTATTTTCTACAATAGGAATGTTATTGTTTTTTGCGATTTCCCTTATTTTAAAGGCAAGAAAATCAACACCTTTTGCTAAAACCTGCGGAACAGGAGTGTTTTCAGGGTCATATTTAATTGCAACCGCGTAGTGTGTAGGGTTTACAACAACAACATCCGCTTGTTTTACCGATGACATCATCTTTTGTTGCATAATTTGCATTTGAAAAGCGCGAACTTTACTTTTAATTTTAGGATCCCCTTCTAAGTTTTTCCATTCGTCCTTAACTTCTTGTTTGGTCATTTTAATAGACTTTTCGTATTGGTAATCCTGAAATTTTTTATCGATAATACCTACTATCAAAAGAATTATGCAAATATTAACAATAAGTTCCATAATAACAGAACCTACTATTGCAAAACTTGTATTTACATCCATACCTATTGTTGCAAAAAGGTCGCCTTTTCTTTTATTGATTACGTTAAATCCGACAAGCCCTACCGCTGCAAGTTTTGCCAAAGATTTTACAAGTTCCATCATAGTTTTAGGTTCAAAAAAATTAAATTTTTTAAGCAGCGCCTTTACCATATTCCCCGGCATAAGTCTGTCAAAATTGGGTTTTAGTGCTTCTTTTGCAAAAAGTGCACCGGTTTGCAGTCTTAAAATTAACGCCGCACCAAGACACAAAAGAAAAAGAAACGGCACTAAAATTTCTGCAGTTGTTTGCGCGTATGGCAAAAAAGTGCCCATAGGATTAGTTTCACTGATTTCTTTAGGATTAAGGTGGGTAAAGGTTTGATACAGTATGTTTTGAATTTTTTGCAGCATTGAAGATGAGAGCATATACATAAGCCCGACACCCAAAGTAAGCATAAGCGAGGATGTAAAATCCTGACTTTTTGCTATATTTCCCCTGTCTCTTTCTTTCTCCCGCCGTTTGGGGGTGGCGCTTTCTGTTCTTTCTTCGTTTGCCATAATTTATATTATAAACTTTCCGCTTTAGGTAAACAAATGCAAAATTCCTTGCAAGTATTGTGCCATAACATCCATTAAGTAAGTAATTGAACCTTTTAAGAATAAAAGTATTAAAACAAGCCCCAAAAATACTTTAAATGGTAATGACACCATAAAAATATTCATTTGCGGCATAACTTTGTTCATCATGCCAAGTAAAATATCGCATACTAAAAGTACTGAAAAAATAGGCATCGCAAGTCCAAAGGCTATTTGAAACATTTGCCCTGCAAGTGTCATTGTGCCTTCAATTACACCTGCATTGAAAACACCTTCAAACCCGACCGGCATGGCAAAAAAGCTCTTATAGACTGCCGCAAAAAGGTATTCGTAAGCCCCAAGGCCTATAAAAACCAACACTGCAAGGTATGTGTACAAGCTTGACATAATGGTTGAACTTTCGCCGGATACAGGGTCAAGCACATTTGCCATAGATAAACCCATTTGTATGCTTATAAGTTCACCTACCATTGATACGCCTGCAAATAAAAGATTTGCAATAAAACCTATGGCAAAACCAATGCAGAATTCTATTGCTATTAAAATTGCGAATTCAGGCATGGAATGTGGCATTATAAACTGAGCTTTTGCACTTAAAATCGGATATAAAATAAAAGAGATTAAAGCGCAAAACCATATTTTAACCTGTTCGGGCATTTGAAATGTCGAAAAAAACGGTGCTGTCGCAAAAAGCCCTGACATCCTTGTAAAAATAAGCATAAATACAACGATGTTCTTCGGTGAAAAAAGAGTCAAAAGGCTTGGCGCATCAGACATTTTTTACCTCACCCGATAAAAGTTCTCATATAATCAAAAAGTTCATTTGTTCTTGATATAAAAATGCTCAACATCCAGGGCATGCAAACAATAAGAGCTAAAATACAAGCAAATATTTTAGGAACAAAAGTAAGAGTTGACTCTTGAATTTGTGTTACTGACTGTACAATGCTTATTAAAAGCCCTACTACAATAGATGTTATTAATACAGGTGCGCACATTTCCATTGTGAGCACAAGGACTTTTTGAAAAATAGTTAAAAATACTTCTTCTTCCATCTTGTTCTCCTTATGTCACAAAGCCTTCAATTAGTGATTTTGTAATTAAATACCAACCGTCCACCATAACAAACATTACAAGTTTAAAAGGCATAGCAATGGTTGTCGGCGGCAAAAACAGCATACCCATTGATACAAGAATACTTGCCACAACAATATCTATTACAAGGAAGGGTAAAAATATAATGAATCCTATTTTAAACGCTGTTTTAAGTTCTGATAAAACAAAAGCGGGTATTAAAACATATGTCGGAACAGAATCCGGATTTTTAAATTTCGGCAATTTTGCAAGATTTCTGAATAGTTCAAGTTCTTTATCGTGCGTTTGTTTAAACATAAAAACCCTTAAGGGTTTAATAGCGTTATCAAGCGCTGCTTGTTGAGTTATTTGGTTTTTAATGTATGGTTGATAAGCTGTTTCGTTAATTTTAGATAATGTTGGGGACATTACAAAAAATGTCAAAATAAGTGCAAGACCAACTATGACCTGTGAAGGAGGAAGGTTTGTTGTGCCTATTGCTTGACGCGCAAGTGTTAAGACTATTACAATTCTTACAAAAGCTGTAGTCATAATAATTATACTTGGTGCAAGGGTCAAAATAGTTAAAAGTATTAAAACCTGAACACCTTGAGTAAACTCTTGCGGGGTATTTGCGCCTTGCATACCGATATTAATATTTGGAAACGCAATAGCTGCAAAACTTTGCATGTTTGTAAGCATAAAAAGGCAAAATACGCCCAATAATTTTATTAAATTTTTAAAACTGCCTCTCCCCATAAACTTCTTTCTTTTTTATTGTGCAAATACGCCCATACGTCTGAATTTAGAGTATCTATCGTCTTTAAGTTCTTGCGGACTCATATTTTTATATTCATCCAATGCCACTAAAAGTGACTTCTTAAGTTCTTCTGCCATAGCTTCAGGGTCGTAATGTGCTCCGCCCGTAGGTTCTTTAATTACCTCATCTACTATGCCGTATTTCAATAAGTCTTTTCCTGTAATTTTAAGGGCATTTGCGGCTTCACGCGCCATATTTGCGTCTCTCCACAGAATTGATGCGCAGCCTTCAGGTGAAATTACGGTATAGTATGCATGCTCAAGTATCATCACTTTGTTTGCAACAGCTAAACCCAAAGCTCCGCCCGAGCATCCTTCGCCCGTAATTACAGCTATTATCGGAACTTCAAGCTTTGCCATTTCTTTTAAATTAACAGCAATGGCAATGCCTTGTCCTGTTTGTTCGGCTTGCATACCGGGATATGCTCCCATAGTGTCTACAAGAGTAATAATCGGTAAATTAAATTTTGATGCATGTTCAAAAAGTCTTAAAGCCTTTCTGTATCCTTGAGGCTGTGGCATACCAAAATTGTATTCAAGGTTTTCTTTTGTTGTTTTACCTTTTTGGGTGCCGATTAACATAACAGCTCTGCCGTCAATTTCAGCTACGCCGCCAATAATTGCCCTGTCATCAGTTCCTGCCCTGTCGCCATGCATTTCGATAAAATCTTCGCACATAAAATGCACATAATCAAAGAAATTTGGCCTTTGCGGGTGGCGTGCGATTTGTAATTTTTGATAAGGTTCTAAGCTGTCGTAAAGTTCTTTTTTATATTCTTGTGTTTGATTTTCAAGCTTTTTAATTTCTTCGTTATAATCCATATTAGTATCCGCACTTAGTTTTTTTAATTCTTCTATTTTTTCCTGCATTTTATAAATGGGCTTTTCAAATTCCAGTATTTGCATTGTTTTATCCTTTTATTTTTTTGAATGTAGTTTGATAAGTTTTGAAAGCTTTTCTTTCATTTCTTTCCTTGTGACAATAAGGTCAATTTGACCGTATTTTAACAGGTATTCAGCAGTTTGGAAGTCTGCAGGCAGTTTTTGTTTGATAGTTTGTTCAATTACCCTTCTTCCGGCAAAGCCAATTCTTGCACCTTTTTCGGCAATTATTATGTCGCCGATTGTTCCAAAACTTGCAGTTACTCCGCCAAAGGTGGGTTCGGTTAAAACTGTTATGTATAATAATTTTGCTTCGTTCAATTTTGCAACTGCACAGCTTGTTTTTGCCATTTGCATAAGGCTTAATGCGCTTTCTTGCATTCTTGCACCGCCTGAGGATGTGAATACGATAACGGGGAGTTTTTCTTTAAGGGCATGTTCCATAATTAAAGTTACTTTTTCGCCAACAACAGAACCCATTGAACCACCCATGTAGTCAAAATCCATAACCGCTGTTGCAACTTTTTGCCCGTCAATTTCCCCTACCCCGCAAATAACGGCCTCATCAAGGTTAGATTTTTCTTTTGCCGATTTTTGTCTTTGCGTGTAGGGTTGTGTGTCTACAAACTCAAGGGGGTCTTTACCCTGAATATTTTGGAACATTTCAACAAATGTGCCTTCATCAAAAATTAATTTAATTCTGTCTCTTGCGCCTATTCTAAAGTGATAATCGCAATTAGGGCAAACCATATTATTGTGTTCCAAATCTTTTTTTGGCAGTTGCGAATTGCAGTTGTAACATAACATCCAAAGTTTTGAAATAGAATCATCTATTTTAACATCGTTGTCGCGAGCTGCAATTTGCTGCATTTTTCTTTTATTAAACCAATCGGTAAGTGTCATCCTAAAATCCTCAACCAAAATCTTTTACTATATTATAATATAAATACTTTAATGTGTGCAAAAATAAATTGAATATCCTTAATTTTTTAACTATTATTAATATATGCAAGGGCAGGTTTTTAAAATACATTCCGATTT
>CALUYC010000010.1 GCA_944324895.1 Candidatus Gastranaerophilales bacterium | reverse complement strand
TGAAAAAATATAAATCATTTTTCATACTAACAATTTTATCTGCCTTACTGTTAAGTATTTTTGCCTATTTAGGTGCAGATTTTATGATAAGAAAAAATGACGGAATATTTTTTAAAAAAGATGATTTAAAAATTTTAATTTGGTTTGATCAAAAAGAACAAATCAATCAAGCCTTGAATTACGGCAAAAATACAATAGTTGTTTTGGGCGGAAGTAGCGTACTTTTCGGAACTAATTCAGACATTATAAGTGAAATCACAGGCAAAAATGTAATAAACTTGGGCACTCATGCCGGAGTTAAAGATTATATTTTTATTTGGGCAAAAAAAGTTTTAAGGAAGGGAAATATTGTTATCATCCCTATAGAATTTGAAAGCTGTATTGACGACAACAAAATAAGCGATTACAAAGCAAATTACATAATTTCAAACGATAAAGAAACATACAAAGATTTTGATTTATACACAAAAACAAAATATATTGGCTATTTTTTAACCCATTGGGCAATTTGTTACAATAAAAATACTAAAATTGAAAAAATTAAAGAAATAAAAAATAATACCAAATACGTAACAATATTTGAAAAAATGTTCGATAGTAAATATTGGAACGACAGAGGAGATGTTTTAAATAACTTTGGACAAAATAAAGAAAAAATTAAACAAGCAAAAAATACCAAATGCCCAGTTTCAAATAACATAAAATTAACAAAAGATTTTCTTGATTTTATTAAATGGTGTAATGAAAATAACATAAAAGTTTATGTAACTTATCCAATGATTTTTCCATACAAAAATCTTTATACAAAAGAAGCGCAAGAATTTCTTGATAATTACAAAAAAGCTTTTCAAACTGAGCACATTAAGTTTATAGGTAACAAAGAAAGTGCTTATATGAATGAAGATGATTTTCTAGACAGCGTATATCATCTGAATCAAAAGGGACAAAGAAAAAGGAGCATATATTTAGGTAAATTAATTAAATCAGAAATAAACTAAAAAAAGTAACCTGCCACAACGCGCTTTATTCCTGCCAAATCAACTATTACATCTGTAAGCTCAAAACCGTTGTCAACAAATATTTTTGATATTTCATCAGCCTGATATTGCCCACATTCAAAAACCAAATATCCGTTTCTGTTTAAATATTTTTTAGCACCGCCAATAATTTTTTTATAAAAATCTAACCCGTTATCACCTGCAAGTAGTGCGTTTTTTGGCTCGAAATTTTTAACAGTTGCATCAAGATTATCATAATCGACTTGGCTGATGTAAGGAGGGTTAGAAACAATAACATCAAATGTTTCACCTTCTCTTAGGGCAGAGAAAATATCGGACTTTCGAAGCACGACTCTTTTTATTAAATCTAACTTTTGCACGTTCTCAAGCGCTGTTTGCAGTGCATTTGTAGAAATATCTACGCCTAAAACCTCTGTATTTAGTGCATTTTTGGCTATCATACATGCAATACAGCCGCTGCCTGTACCAATATCAAGCACACAGACAGTATCTTTTTTTATTTTGGTTATTTTTTCTAACGCACAATTTACCAAAAACTCGGTTTCCTCGCGCGGAATAAGGGTATCTGGGTTCACAATAAACTTTTCACCCATAAAATACCAATAACCCAGCAAATACTGCAATGGCATGCCTGTTGTTGCCAATTTCCTTGCAAAATTAAGTACTTCATCCTTATTTTTTATTTCTTTATTTAAGAGAATATCCTCAACACCTATATTTGCAATTTCTTTTAAAATAATTTTTGCCTTTGCCTCAGGCTCGTCAATATTGGCGTCTTTTAGAACTTTGATAATTTCGCTAATCATTATCTTCTTCCTTAGGCTCAATAATTTCCATAATCCAATTTCTTAAATCAAGCCTTGTTGCACCCTCAAGCGGTTTTATAGGTATGTTGTGCGCTTTACATACCTTTTCATAGTACCACAGTTGTTTTTTTGTAGGCTTTAATTTAGACATTTTAAAATCATTAGCACGTTTTCTTGCTTCTTTTTGAATAGCCTTTTGACGCTCTATAAGTGGTTTTTGAGCTTCTTTTTGTTTTATTTCCCAAAATACAAAATCAAAAAATTTTAAAATATCCGACAAAAATTCATCGTTTGAAAAATTCTCAAGAGCAAATTCAAAATGCGCCGAACCCACTTCGTTATAGTAGTTTTCTTCTTCGATAAATTTATCCAAAAGCTCATCTTTAGAGAGTTTTGAATGCTTTTTAACAAAAGACCTCAAAAAACTCACCAACTGAGAACGCTGGCGGGGCGTAAGATAAAAAAAAACACTGTTTTTAATATATTGCATATTAAATTAAATCATCAGGCTTAATTTGTTTTTTGTCAAGACGAAACTTTGTAAAACGCTCTTTAATAGGGTTTGTTGCAGCATTTGAAGGAGCAAAAGAATTCTTCTTTTCAAGTTCTTTTTCGATTTTCTTTTCTTCAATAAATGTAAGTTTGTCTTTTTCCATGATGATATATACCTTTTATATATTTATAAAGTATAAAATTATTTAAAAATTGCGCGGATTTTAAAATTACTTAACATCTAAACCTAAAGATTTAATAAAATTATCATCTTTTTGCCAGTTTTTGACAACCTTTACAAAAAGCTCGAGAAAAACTTTTTTCTCGACAATTTTTTCAAGCTCTAGCCTTGCATTTGTACCAATTTTTTTAAGCATAGAGCCGCCCTTACCTATTAAAATTTTCTTTTGACTGTCATTTGAAACAATAATTTGAGCACTTATTTTGTCGATATTGTCTTCCTCTTTGTAATTTTCAATTATTACGGCAACGCTATGGGGGATTTCATCTTTTGTTGAAAAAATAATCTTTTCTCTTATTATCTCAGAAGCAATTTCTCGCATATTTTGATCGGTAACTTCATCTTCACCGTAAAGTTTTTGCCCCAAAGGTAAATAACTTTTAATTTTTTTTAGCAAATCATCGATATTTCTGCCCGTTTTTGCACTGACTTTAAGCGTATCCGGCTGCATATTAAACAATGATTTATAACTGTATGTATTAAATTCGCGCTTTGCCAAATCTTTTATTAAGTCAACCTTGTTTAACACAAGTAAAATAGGCGTTTTTGTATCTTTCAAATAATTTTCAACAATCCACTTGTCGCCTCTGCCCGCTTCATCTTGCGCATCTACAAGAAAAAGGATTAAATCAACATCATCTAAAACACTTTTAGATTGCTCAGAAAGCGCCTCACCAAGTTTATTTAAGGGCTTGTGAATTCCTGGAGTATCAATAAAAATAATCTGCGAATCATTATCGGAATAAATACCTTTTATGTTTTTTCTTGTAGTTTGCGCAACAGGAGTTGTAATTGCAATCTTTTGACCTATAAGCCTGTTTAAAAGAGTTGATTTACCGACATTGGGACGTGCTATAATTGCAACAAAACCTGTTTTTATTTCAGTCATTTTATACCTTTCTTTGCCACAAAAAATTATTCATTGTATAATTACAACAGTTAATATTATAATATAAAATTAAATTTTAATAAGTTCTGCCACAAGCAGCAATAAGGATAATTGAATGAAAAAAATTCTTTTAACGGTACTTGGGATAGTAACTATAAATTTATGCTCTTTTGCAATAGAAAGCGACTTTAAAAACAGCCTTTTAAAAGTTGACTACGTTAAAACAGGCGCAGATAGCTACAATATCAGGCTTTTTACTCAAAAACCTTATAATGAGCCAATTAAGGTAATTAAAAAAACAAATACAAGTTATTACATCCTTTTGCCTGAAACTTTTCATTCCATTGGTTCGGTTGCGCCGACAGGTGACATAAAAAGTACAGAGGTTAAGCTTTTCCCTTATGCAGGGCAGGACTTAAATAACGGCTATACAAAAATAAGTATTTTTACATCAAAACCGCTTAATATAAGAACGCAATTAAGCAGCTCATCAAATGCGCTGGCTCCTTCAATCGATCCTAAAAAACTTTCTCAACTTGATAGTGCATTTAATTCAAAACAAGCTCAAATAAATGAGGCGCAGCGTCAAGCACAATATGCGGCTCAGCAAAAACAAATTCAGGAACAAAAAAGAATTGCAGCCCAAAAAGCACAACAAGAGGCACAAAGACAAGCACAACTAAAAGCTCAGCAAGAAGCTCAGGCTCGCGCTCAGGCAGCTAGAGAACAACAAGAAAGACAAGCACAAATTCGTGCCCAACAAGAAGCTCAGGCTCGCGCTCAGGCACAAAAACAAGCACAACTAAAAGCTCAGCAAGAAGCTCAGCGTCAAGCTCAAATTCGTGCCCAACAGGAAGCGCAAGCAGCTAAAGCGCGACAAGAAAAACAAGCGCAACTAAAAGCTCAGCAAGAAGCTCAGGCTCGCGCTCAGGCACAAAAACAAGCGCAAGAAGCTCATCAGCAGACTCAACAAAAACAAACAACCATGCAGAATACTAATAATCTGCAAGTTTTAGACACCGCAGGCAAAAGTTATGAACAGGGCACAAATGAAAAAAAGTTCGATACGGAGTCTATGAATAAGGCTCCGGCTGAAATTGTAACTCAAGATATTACAAACAACCCTGAAGTTAATCAGGCAATCAATGAAATTCCTGAAGCACCAAACAGTTTAGAAAATAAAGCAGATATAAAAGAAATCATAAAAGATAAACTAAAACCACTGTTTCGTCGTCTTAAACCATATTATTATATATTAAAAGATAATTTAACATTAGTTGCAGCCCTTGCCATAGCCTTTATTGGAATTTTAATACTAGCTGCAATCAGTAAAAACAAGAAAAAAGGAACAAATGCAAATATGGAAGCACAAGAAACAACAAACGATATAGAAAAACCTGCAGATGAAAATATTTTTCAATCAAATGAAGACTTACAAATTGAACCCGTTCAAGAAACACCTGTTCAAGAAGTTGAAGAAGAATATGTTGAACCTGAGATTTTATCTTCAGTTGAAATCGCTGCCAATCGTGGATTTATGCTGATTGAAAGACAAGGAACAAAAGCGCTTTTTGGCTATATTAATGAAGATGTATTTTTACTTTACCAATTTAAAGAATTTATTTCTAATTATGAAATAAAATTTAGAATTAGCGAAAAACAAGATGACAAAATTTTCTTCATTGTAAAAGTAGACAATTTAAAATTACTTGTAAGAGTTACCAAATCATCCATGAAACTTGAGCTTGAGATGTAATGGAAAAGAAAAAAAAGAGTAAAAAATTAAAATTAAATACAAAAAATTGGGGAATTAATTACAATAAAAACGAATTTTACGAAATTGTAGAATCAAACTCTGCAAGACCCGAAATTTGTTTCAAGAATAATTCTTTGACCAATAATAAAAAATAATATATACTTATTTATAATTTATAGAGGTTATGGATATGAATATAAAAAGAAAAAAAGCTTTTACTTTGGCAGAGGTACTTGTTACACTGGCAGTTATTGGCGTAGTCGCTGCAATGACAATACCCCTTGTATTTGTAAGAGTAAAACAACATGAATATAAAACCGCAGGTAAAAAAGCTTTTTCAATAATAAATAATGCTGTGCAGACAGTGACCATGCAAGACGGGGTATCACCTGAAAACTACATCAACGCTTCAGATACGCAAAAAACAACTTACTTTAACAGCTTAAAAAGTAAATTAATTGTTATTAATACAGATACAGACGGCGATGGTAACGAAGTTATATATACAAGCGATGGCTTTGCATATCACCTTGTGGGTTCGGATGAAATTTATGTTGATATAAACGGCGACACAGGTCCAACTAAAATAAAAACACCTATGGCACAATGGAAACAAGCAGATTATACTAATCAAAATGATTTATATGAAACATCAGGTTGGAGCGATGTTATGCTCACAGATGTATTTTATATAGGATTTGACGAACATGGCAAAAGTGTTGTATTGCCTTATGTTCAAAATGCTAAAGTAATAGCATTTCCAACTCAAAATCCTTAATGTTTAATATTTTTTGAAATGTCTCTTTCAATGTCTTTTTTCTTTAGAGACTCTCGCTTATCATATAATTTTTTACCTTTTGCAAGAGCAATTTCTAACTTTGCCCAGCGACCCGAAAAATACATCTCAAGCGGAACTATTGTGTAGTTTTCCTGCTTAACTTTACCAAGCATTTTTAAGATTTCTTTTTTATTTAAAAGCAGTTTTCTTGTGCGTTTTTCTTCATGGTTAAAACGATTTCCCTGCTCATATGCGCTAATGTGAGCATTATATAAAAACGCTTCCATATCTTCAATTTTTATAAAACTATCTTTTAAATTTATTGCACCTTTTCGAATTGATTTTATTTCAGTCCCTGTTAACACAAGTCCCGCATCGAATTTATCGAAAATTAAAAAATCATGATATGCTTTTTTATTTGTTGAAATAATTTTTTTCTGCATAAAAGGATTATAACACAACATTGTTATGCTATAATATTGACTGAAATGAACAAAGTTAAATTTGATTTAACAGCACAGAATAAATTAATCATTACGGGGTTATTAATTTCGACAATTTTAATTGTCGCAGTAGCTATTTTTGCAATAAGCAAAATCCAGCAAAAGCTATATGACTCATATGGTAACTTTGGGCAGATTTTAACTAAAACCCTTGCCATACAAAGTTATGAGCTTACAAAAGATACACCTGAAGAATATAAATACAATCTTTTAAGAACACATGCCAATTCAATCCTTACAAGCAACAAAGACATTTCCTTTATAACTTTTAAAGACAAAAAAGGACAAATAATCTACACAACAGCAGATTCCTACAACCGTCGGGCTCAAGACACAAGGATTAATGTAAGTTCACCTATGACAGACTCCTTTGGAAGAATTGTGGGAGTTGTAGAAATAGGTCTAAGTGCAGATATGGCAAGTGTTGTAGCACGCACAACAAAAAATTCAATGCTTATTGTATTTACCCTTGTGTGGATAATTTTTACAATAGTAATTTTGGTTAACACATTCCTTATAACAAGAGAACTAACCCTTTTGCATCATGGTGTAAAAGAAATCTCCAGCGGAAAATTCGGAACAATTTTAGACTACAAACAAGCCTCCGGCGAAATAAAAGAACTTTTCAACGCTTTCAATGACATGTCAAAAAGACTGCATGCATATGAAGAACAAAATGTTGACCAACTGACACTTGAGCGTAACAAACTTGAAGCAGTACTTATGAGTATTGCAAACGGTGTTGTTGTATGCGATAACTACGACAAAATTTCTATGATTAACCCTGCAGCACAAAAGATTTTATCGGTTACCGCTATGGACATAGTCGGCACTAATGTACAAAATTACTGCGATACAGATGGCGAGCTTTGTTTTAGGGAAAAAATTAACATATTCAAAGACACACCTCTTGATGTTATGGAGAAAAAGCCGCTTGAATTTAACATCGAAGTGGACAAAAGAGTTATAAAAACACTTATTTCACCCATGTATTCAAAAGTTCATGATTATATGGGCTACATTATAATTCTTATAGACATTACAAAAGAAGCAGAAGTCGACAAACTTAAAAACGACTTTATTTCAAACGTATCACATGAATTAAGGACACCTGTAACAATCCTTACAAGCTATGCAGAAACACTTTACCATTACGGCAAAGATTTTAATTACGATGAACAAAAAGAATTTATAGGCACAATTAACCAAGAAGTTATACGCTTGAATAAAATGGTTAATGATATTTTAGATTTTTCAAAACTGCAAAACGATATAGAGCTTGAAAAAACAAAACAAAGTATTATGCCTGTAATTGAACGCTCTATTGAAGATCATAAAATTCTTGCTCAAGAAAAAAATATAACTTTTTCCGTTATAAAAGAGCCTAATTTACCTGAGGTTGAATTTAACGAGCAAAGTATCGAAAGGGTTTTATCTAACCTTATTACAAATGCAATTAAATATTCTCCCGATAACTCTCGTGTTAAAGTTCGCGCTGAAATTGCAAAAGACCCGAAATATCTTGAAGTTACAATAGAAGATATGGGCATGGGTATTGCACCTGAATATCAAGAAAAAATATTTGACAGATTCTTTAGAATTGAAAATGCAACTCATACAATTAAAGGCACAGGGCTTGGTTTGCACCTTGTAAAAATAGCTATCGAAAAACACCACCAAGGAAAAGTTTTTGTGCATTCAAAAGTAGGCGAAGGTTCTACATTTGGCTTTTGGCTGCCGCTTAATACAACTCAAAACCAAAATGAACCTTCACAAGAGCCTGTTGCAGCTTTGAATGTAGAAAAAGAACAGCAACAAGAAGAAAAAATATATAAACAACCCGAAATAACAACAATTAACGATTATGAAACAAAAGCTCAACAAGATGCGGAATTTGTGGAACAAAAACCTCAAAAACCCCCTGTTGACCCTGATGACGGTTGGGAAATTACATTTGAAGTAAGAGATAAAAATGTATAAACTTAAATTCCTTCAACTACTTCATCAAAATATTTAACACTTTCGAAAAGTGCATCCTTATCAAAAATCTCGAAAGTAATTTGCGGATTTAGCTGCATTTCATTCAAAGTTTTTATAATCGGTTTAATATCAAGTGAACCTTTTAATAGTGAACTGTGAGAATCCTCATCTTTATAATTGTTATGAAAATGCATATGATGCAGCATAATGCCATAGTTTTTTATCCACTCCGACACAGGATAATCAGAGTGCAAATTGCAATGTCCTACATCTATTGTAACTTTTAAATTAGGTGAATTAATAGCCGCAACAATGCTCCTTATAAGCTCCCAATCAGGTTCATGAACATTTTCAATAGTAGCAACTATCCCTTCTTTTTCAAAATAGGGAATAAATTCATGAAAAAATTCAATATTTCTTCTAAAATAAAGCTGCCTGTATTCGTTATGTTTTAATAAATTGTTAAAACAAGTATGAAAAACTACTGTCTTTGCGCCAAATTCACAGGCAAGCTCTAAGCTTTGATAATACCTTTTTTCAGAAACCTCACGAATTAAGGGGTCTTTTGCTGCAACGTTTAAGTTTGAAAAAAACCCATGCAGAGTGACTTCACCGTCAAAATCTTTTAGTGCAGCTTTGTACTCTTTTTTTGTTATATCAAATAAATCTTCGATGTCTTTTAATCTGCCAAAACGGCTAATTTCAATACCACAATTAAGTTCTGATGCGATTTCTAAGGCCCCTTTAAAATTGTGATAGTCTACAGTTGAAGATATGAATTTTTTAAATTGATTTTTCATATAATAAAATTATAATTAAAAAATAATACTATGTATATAATAGAACTGATTGCAAAGTTAAGCACAAAAATTAAAAATCGGGATTTTCAATTTTTAAAAAAAGAAAAACCCGCTGAGCAAGAAGAAGAACAAAAATGCGAACACATCTTTGTTCCGATAGACTCTACCAAAAAAATTCTTGCCTGCACAAAGTGCGGTTTTATAATACACATCGACCCGAGTAAAATAAAAAAACAAAATCCCTTTAAAGAATAACAAAATTTAACAAATTGCCCCATTTTATTCTAAAATATATAATAATTACGGATAAGTATAGTTGAATAAGGTAAAAATTGAGCGCGCAAGGGGGTTTAGAAAACATCTTTGATGAAAGCAAATGCGGTCAAATTTCAAGTGTTACAATGGAATTTGACAGCGAATTTTTGCCTAAAATTATTGACGCAACACAAAATTTTTGGGAAGACAAATATGATTTTCGACTTTTTGATATAAATAACTATGAAAAAGTAAAACAAGACAAATATCTTGAAAACGATGCATTCTTTACAAGTCAAGTCCCATCAGAAATAACTCCGCCAATTACAATAAGATTAAGCGAAGAATTTGTAAGACTCTTTTTGCACAATGCTTTTGGTTCAAATTTGCCACTTTTTGAACTAAGCGACTTATCCGAACTTGAAATAAAAATCTTAAATGGTTTTTGCGACTCATTATACAAATCATTCTCAAACATACTTATACCACAAGAAGAACTGACTAAAATTGAACTTAAAAACAAAGATATTTACAATTTTGTAATTGTCATTAAAAACAAAGATGACAAAAATTCTAAAATAATCATCACACTACCATCCTCAAGACTTAAAAGAAAAGAAATTAAAAAAGAAGAAAATTTTAGTGATGATGAGTTTAAAAATACAAATGCTTATGTTGAAATCGAAGCAGGAAGTTCAAAAATTACACTTAACGATTTGAAAAACATCTCAGATGGCGACATAATACTGCTTGAGAACAGTTTTGTAAACAAAATGAAAATAATAACAGGTGAAAACATAAGAGAATTTAAAATCAATCCCGACCCTGCTCTTATGATTGAACTTGATGAAGATGAACATGATATCGACAGAGAGGAGAATGCAAATAAAAATATGTGGGATGACATACAAATTGAAGTTAACGCCCGTTTTAAAAAGGTTAAAATGACCTTAGGCGAACTTAAACACATTTCTAAAGGACTTGTAATTGACCTTGGCTCTGTTTTTCATAATGAAATTTCACTCCTTGTTGAAGATAAAACTGTAGCAAAGGGCGAATTGGTAATAATTAATGACAAGTATGCAGTCAAAATAAATGAAATTATAAGTGATACACCAAAAGTGCAAGCACAAACAGCCCCGACTCAAGGAAGTGCAAAGCCGCATGCACAAGCACAAAAACCTCAAGCACAAAGTGCAAAACCACAGGCACAACAAGCAAGAGTTCAGCAACCGCAAGCGCAAAAACCTGCGCCAAAACCTCAAGTTGCACCTAAAAAAGATGATATAGAAGAAGATTTTGATTATTCTGACTTTGAAGAAGAAAAGTAGGAAAATAAATGACAACACACATAATAGCTTTCATTTTTTATACACTTGCAATGCTTGGTGTTATTTTTGTTGCCTTTGCAGTGTACAAAAATGTGGTTTTAGGACAAAATACCCACATTTCAAAGCTGAAAATTGAAGATATGCTTAGACTTAATCAAAGAAAGTCACTGTATGTCATAAACTATGAAGGCGAAAAATTTTTAATAGCCTCAGATATTGACTCTACAACTCTTATTTCAAAATTAAATTCAGGAGAAATCAAAGAAACAAAACAGCCAATAATTGTGGAGAAAAAAGAGATTCCCACGGAATCATTGGAAGAAAAATTAATCGAACTTAAAAAATCAAACTCAGGCTCAAAAAATGTAATGAGAACGATTTTAAAAGAAATAAACTCAAAAAAAGAAAGATATTAAAATGGACGTACTTTTAAAAGATATGAATCCTGTTATACAGTTGCTTGTAGTAATGACGCTTTTTTCATTGCTGCCGTTTGTTTTTACCTGTATGACATCTTTTTTAAGATTCACAATAGTCTTTTCAATGTTAAAAACTGCACTTGGTACTCAAAGTGTACCGCCGGCTATTGTACTTATCGGACTTTCAATGATACTTACTTTTTACACCATGTCACCAGTTTTTGATCAAATGATAAAAGCAGGACAAGGAGCTTATAAAAACGGTAATATGGTAGAGTGCATCGCACAAGGTTCAAAACCTCTTAAAGAATTTATGCTAAAACAAACACGTCAGGATGATTTAGCCTTTTTTGTGGAAAAAACAAGAAAACAAGCCCCTGCAACACCTGATGAACTTACTATGTGGGAAGTTGCACCCGCTTACATTGTAAGCGAATTGAAAACCGCTTTTGAGATTGGTTTTATAATTTTTATTCCTTTTATTGTCTTAGACCTGGTTGTGGCAAACATCTTGCTTGCTTTAGGTATGTTTATGTTGTCGCCTACAATTATATCTTTGCCGTTCAAACTGTTGATATTTATTGCAGTAGATGGCTGGAGTCTTATTGTTAAAGGACTTGTGGAGAGTTTTAACTGATGGAAATACTTGTAGAATACTTGGCAAAAGGCTTTATGGTAATGTTAATGATATCATTACCCTGTGTTTTGGTTGCTGCTGCTATCGGTCTTGTAGTAGGTATTTTACAAGCCGTAACACAAGTTCAAGAACAAACAATCGCTGCCGCACCAAAAATTATTGCTGTGTTTTTAACTATTATTATCCTTGGAATGTGGTATATTAAAATTCTAACCGAATTTGTAATTGAAGGAACTGCGGTTGCTTTTAATGTTGTTCCGCATAATCAACAATATGTGCTCGATTCCGATTATTACAAATATACACGTCCTTTTACAAATGAAATGTACGACAAAATTGACGGCTCGCAAAAAGATTTAAAAGAAATAATGAAAAATCCGGGCAAACTCCCTTGGGTCGATAAAGCCGACAAAAACCTTTACGGCCCGACAAGAAGGGGTGCAAACCCGACACCTAATTTTATTGAAAGAAACAAGATGATGGGAAGGTAGTAAATGAAAAAATTATTGGCATTTTTAGGAATTATACTATCAATAAGCGCTGTTAGTGCTTATGAAATCGATGCAAACAGCATTTTTAGAGAAGGAGACAACGTAGGATTAAGACCCTATTCAAGATATACAATATCTTGTCCTTCTATAATTCAAAGTGTTAACCTTGGCGACAGAAGCAATTTAAGGTTTTTCTTTTTGGACAACGAACCTTTCGAAGAAGGTGACAGAGGAGCCAGCACTCTTGTAATAAGGACTTTTGATAAATCAAGCTCTTATTTTGAAATAACAACACAAGATGGAAAATTTCAATCTATTAAATACAATATCGACAGTAAATATAACAAAATGGGCGCTATTGTAGGCAACTGCAGAATCGAACCCTAAAAAATAACATATGGATTTATTTTTAGCACAATTTGCAAAACTTTTTCCCGAACTTAACCTTGCGTTGGGTGCGGGAATTATGGTGTTTTCAAGACTATTGGGGCTTATGCAGTTTGCACCACCTTTCAACAGAAAAGAAATCCCTTCAATGGTTAGAATTTCAATAGCATTAATTGTAACAGTTATCGTGACTATGCTTATAAAACCTCAGCCCATACCCCCAAACACATCAATTATGCTCGGAATACTTTTAAACTATGCCTTTGGGGCAATTTTAGGATATATTGCAAACTGCGTACTTGCAGCAATCAGCGCAGGCGGCGATATGATAAACACCCAAATGGGCTTATCATCCGCTATGGTTTTAGACCCCACAACAAGAACACAAACTTCAATTTTAGGTAACTATTTTACTGTCTTAGGGCTTATTATTTTTATAAGCGCAGGAGGTACATATTGGCTGATAAATGCTTTCATAAGGAGTTTTGACGTTTTTGGAATGTATCAGACAATTATTCCTTTAGCAAAAGTCATAAACACTAATTATCTTGTAATTATAACCTCAAATGTCTTGTACTTTGGCATGCAGCTTGCAGCGCCCGTACTTCTTGCAACATTGGGACAAGACATAATTTTAGGTATAATCTCAAAAACCGCCCCGCAGGTAAACGTTTTTCAATTAAGCTTTTTGTTTAAACCGGTTTTGGGTGCATTAATTTTGGTTTGGATTTTGCCAATGCTTATAAATGTTATAACAGATTATATGACTTCTTATGCAAGTATATTTTAGATTTTTTTACTAAGCTCAAACAAATCTTTTAAATTTTTAAATAATTCATAGGCATCGCTTAATGCTATCATATTATCCCCGTCACACTTTGCACACTTAGGGCATGGGTGAATTTCAAAGAATAAAGCTCTTGCCCCTGCTGCAACGGCACTTTTGGCGAGCATCGGGACAAATTTTCTCTCGCCTGATGA
>CALUYC010000009.1 GCA_944324895.1 Candidatus Gastranaerophilales bacterium | reverse complement strand
AAATATTTTTACATAAAGAAAAAGGCTTTTGAAAATCAAAAGCCTCTCGGAATACTTGTTTTAGTAATTCCTCGTGTGTGAAGTGAAGGTTAGTGTGTGTTGGTTAGAAAGTATATCTTTTATGTTTTGTTATATCTTAGTTATCGCTTACATATATATAAAGTATTTCACTTTTAAAAAATTGCGCACTTTTGTTTATTATTTACAAATATTAACAATTTGCTAAAATACATTAAAAACAGGGCTTTTTTAAATAAAGAATTATATGTTAAGAAATATTAAGAAAGAGAACTTTTTTTATATTTGCCTTAATATTTCGTAATAAAAGACTTGTTATTTTTAATATCAAGTGATATATTAAATATATACGTTGTATATCAGTTGTTGTTTTCTCATACGGTAACACTTTTTAGCGAAATGCAATTAATTCGCAAAAAAATTTCTGTTATATCTTATTAAAAATTTTATTCGCAAAAATTAAAGCCAAAATGGCTGCGCGTGGCGTGCAATAACGCGCAAAAATTACATTATCAAAAATTATGGTTAGAAAATATTTAGGAGATGTCTTTTATGAAAAATTCGCTTAACAACAAAAACTATTTTAATTGTGCAAAAATTGCAAACTTTGATGAAAATTTAGGGGATTACATAAGAAAAATCGCAAAATACCCCATTTTAAGCACACAGGAAGAAAAAGAACTTGCACGTGCTTGTGCACAAGGGGATATTGAAGCAAAGAAAAAGCTTGTGCAATCGAACTTGAGACTGGTTTTTAATGTAGCAAAAAAATCAATTCATACCACAAGTCTTAGCATGTGTGACCTTATACAAGAGGGCAATATGGGGCTTATGGCCGCAGTTGACAAATTTAACTGGAAATTAGGCTACAAATTTTCGACTTATGCAACCTGGTGGATTAAACAAGCAATGTTTAAAGCAATATCTGAACAATCCTATTCTATGAAAATACCTGTCTACATTCAAGAAACACTGTCAAGATACAAAAAAGCAAAATCAACCCTTGAGCAAAAATACGGTTGTAGTGTAAAAAATGCTCAGGCAGCGGAAAAAATAGGTTGCAGTGAAGAAAAAATTGATTTATTTTTAAATGCGTTTAACAAGGCACTCTCTATTGAAACGGGTTTTGAAGTTTTAAAAGACTCAAAGGGCACACGCGAAATGAGTCTTAGCGAAATAATAGAAGATGAAAAGCAAAATGTTGAAAAATATGTTTTGGACGAACAGTTAAAACATGATATAAATTGTGCACTTGAATGTCTAAAAACAAGAGAAAAAGAAGTCCTTACAATGCGCTTTGGTTTAGGCGAAAGCACAAGAAAAACCCTGGAAGAAATAGGCAATATTTATGGTGTTACAAAAGAATGCATAAGGCAAATTGAAAAACGTGCAATTTCTAAAATTCACTCTACAAAAGCTTGCAGAGAAATGTTAATAAGTTATGTTATTTAATTTTTGCAAGTATATAAACAGGATTATAAGTAAGTGCAACCCCGTTATCGTCCCCAAAAAGCTCATTATACTTTTTCTCAAAGGTTTTAAGGTGTTCTTTAGTCCATTTTTGATTATTTGAAATTGCCGCACCTGTTGATTGAATATGCCTTAAAACCTCTATTGGGGAGGAAAAATAAAGCGTTTGAATTTCTCGTTCGTACTCGACAATCTCATATCCGCATCTAGGTAGGATTTTTAAATAATCCTCATAAAAAAGCCCTGTATTTTCAATACTTTTAAACTGCATACAGTTATCTTTCCCAAAGCTTGAAAAAACAAGCACACCGTTTTTTGATAAACTGTTTTTTAAACCATTTAAAAAATTTTCAATGTCTAAAATCCACTGAAAACAAGCATTTGAGATTATTAAATTACAATTTTTGGGAAGATTTATTTTCGTAACGTCCCCCTTTAAAAAGGGATAATCAAATCCTGTAAAATTATCGGTCAAATCGTTCAAAATAAGCTCATCAAAAGAAAACTCTCGAACGATATTTTCTGTTAAAAGTCCTGTCCCGCAACCAATTTCAAAAATTCTTTCATATTTGTTTCCAAAATATTTTTTGCACAACAAAAAAAGACTTTTTGCCATTTGCTTTTGTACAAGCGCATTTTTTCTGTATGACTTTGCTGCTTTTGAAAAATCTAAAGCTTTATCCATGGTTAACCTGCGAGAATTTCATCAAAATCTTTAAATTCAAAAAACGGGAAATGTCCACAGTCAAGCTCCAGCTTATTGTTGTGCAAAGCCCAAAAATTTGCTTGAGACGAATAGGGAAAAATCCTGTCTTTTTTTGTTAAAACAACTTTATCAAAATCAAAATTCTTTTTAAACCAAGTGTTTTTTGAAACCATTCTTATGTTTAAAAGTTCATCGGCAAGATTTTCTATTTTTCTGTTTGCGCGTTTAATATTCAGGGGCGAAGACGAACCTATTGCCATTTTCTTCTCAAATTTTTCTATAGTATCAGCATTGAGCGAGCGAGTCATAAGCTCGTAGACTTTCTCATTTACACCATATTCATTGTCTACAGGACAAAAAGTTCCGCAAAGCGCACAGCTTGACTTTATTTCGGGCAATAAATCCTGATTGTATGTATAATTAAGCGCCCATACTCCGTAAGAGTATGCGATTACACTAACTTCCGTATAATTAAGAAAATCGAAATATTCAAGCGGGTTGTTTTCCATATCCGAATAATCATACACAAAAAGTAAATCATTTTTGCCGTTGTCAAACTCTATAAAACAGTTTGCATCGGTATAAAACCCGCAGAAAAAAACAATTAGTGAATTTTTATTGTGAGAAATAAATTCAGTTTTCAAAACATAACCTCAAATATCTGCTCTTAAAATAAATAATACCAAAAACAGTGTGCAAGGGTATGAAAAATTTTATCGTTGTATTATAATCAAGCAAAGAGGCAAGTTTATGAAAGGTTGCAAAATATGAAAAAAGGACTGGTTGCAGCATTTGCAACAATGATGTTTTTTACTAATTTAACTTATGCTCAACAGCCCACGCAGGAAGAAATTCAAAAATACAATCTGTATTTTAACAATGGTGTTTCTTACCTTAAAAATAAAAGATACTCGTCTGCTATTGTGGAGTTTAAAAAAGTTTTAAGATTTCAACCATACGATGCAACAGTCAGACAATCTTTATGCAGTGCGTATCTTGCCCGCGCACAATACTTTTTGGATGAAGAAAAAAATCCCAAAAAAGCAATAAGCGACTTAAAAAGCGCTCTTTTTTATATGAAATATTGGGAAAGCGAACAAAATTCGGCTCAATTAGCCTCTATGGTCAACTCTGCGCAAAGCAACCTTTTATCTTTGCAGAAAAAATACGAGCCAAATCAAACCCCTGCACAAAAATTTCAAAATGCTAAAAATTTAAGAGCGCAGGGTGAACTGCCTGCTGCTGCATACGATTTTTTGACCGTTAACAATGCACAATTTGCAAAAAGTGCAAATGAAAATGCAGGCGATATTTATAAAGCCCTAAACAACAAAGGTGAAGCTATGAACTGTTATAGGGCAGCAATTAAAGCAGATCCAAAGGATGCAAAAATCCATTTTAAGTACGCTGTTATTTTAGATGAAGTAAATAATGAAGATGCAGCAGCAGAAGAATATAATCTTGCACTAAAATATGGCGAAAAAAATCCCGAGTTGCTCGATATTCTTGAAAACCTTTGGCGCTCAAGAATTACAAATAATCCTAATAATGCTCAAGCATACATAAACCTGGGTACGGTTTTTCAAATGAAAGGGGATTTGACATCTGCAAAAAGTCAGTACCTAAAAGCCCTTTCTCTTGCACCTAACGACAGAACGGCGCTTTTAAACTTAGCATCTTTATATAGTGCACAAAACTTGACTACAATGGCAATAGCACAATATGACAAGTTGCTCGCCAAAAACCCTAACGACATTGAAATAATAAGATATAAAGCAGCAACATATGAAGCGCAGAAAGATTATAAAAACGCACTTGCGCAATACAAGGCAATACTTGCAATAAAACCTGACGACAATGATGCAAAAAACCTTATAGCTCAAATTGTTACAAGTAAATTCAGTCCTGAAGAAAAATATAATTACATGATGCTTGAGGCAAATTCTAACCCTAAAAATTATGATTTACAGTACGCTTACGCTTATGAAATGCACAAACAAAAAAGGTATGACGAAGCAATTAATTACTATAAGCGTGCTATGGCGCTTAACCCTAAAAAACAGGAAAATTACATAAATATAGCCCAAATTTATACACTAAAAAATGACTATACAAATGCGCTTACGATTTTAAATCAGGGTATAGCACAAATCCCATACGGCGCAGAACTTTTGGCGCAAAAAGATGCCCTAGAGAAATCTCAGGCAGGACAAGTTTACGAAAACGCCACAAAATTATATGAAGCCGGTAATTACCAAATGGCGTTGCAAAATTACTTAAAAATACCGCAACAAACACCAGAAGTTACACTTGCCATTGCAAATTGCTATTATGAAATGAAGAATTATCAGGCAGCAATTCAAAATTATGAAAAAATTCTACAAAAAGACTCTAAAAATCAAGAAGTTTTATATGTATGCGCTATGTCATACAATGAACTAAAAAACCAAACAAAAGCGCTTGAACTTTTAAACAGAATTGTTGCAATTAACCCTCAAAATACCGATGCAAAAGAGGCAATTTCGGCAATTAAAGAAGGTGAGTTGGCACAAAATCTTGAAAAAGCAATAGAACAATACGAGAAGAAAGATTTCAATACTTCACTTTCGCTTTTAAATAAGGTGCTTTCTCAGGATTCAAAAAATACATATGCCCTATATTACAAAGGGCTGATTTTTGAAGAACAAAAGAACCAAAAAGAAGCAAACGAACAGTTTAAGCTTGCTATAGCATCAGATCCGAATTTTGCCCTTGCATATTATTCTTATGCCCTCGGTTTGGACAATCTTGAAAAATATCAAGAAGCAGTTTTAAATTACGACAAATTCCTTGAACTAAAGCTAAAAGAAAATATACAAGACGAATACACAAAGTTTGCAAAAGAAAGAGCAGCACAACTACGAGATTTTCTTAATAAAAAATGAAAAACATAAAAATAATACAAGCGCCTTTGGCAGGTATATCGGATATAGTTTATCGAAAACTCATAAGGGAAAAATCAAAAGAAACACTTTTGACGACAGAGATGATTTCATCCGAAGCACTTGATAAAAAAAAAAAAACACTTATTATAGAATACGATAAGTGCGAATACCCGCTATCCTTTCAGTTGAGCGGACACAAACCGCATATAATGGCGCAAGCAGCAAAGTTTTTAAACGAACGCGCAAGCTGTATTGATATAAATTTTGGTTGTCCCGTAAACAAAGTCGTAAAAGGAACCGATGGGGCTGCAATGATGAGAAACCCAAAACTTGCCTCAGACATTGTAAAAGCAATAAAGGATGTAATAAATGTACCCCTTAGTGCAAAGTTTCGACTAGGTTGGAGCTTGGATGAAATAAATTTTGTTGAATTTGCAAAAACCCTTGAGGAAGCAGGTGTAGATTTTATAACAATACATGCTCGCACCCGTTCACAAATGTATTCAGGAAGTGCAGACTGGGAAAAACTTGCACAACTTAAAGGAGAAATTAAAATACCTTATTTTGCAAACGGAGATATAAAAAGTGTACAAGATGCCATAAACTGCCTTATTATGTCAGGTGCACAAGGAATAAGCATAGGTAGGGGCCTTATGGGCAATCCTTACTTAGCATGGCATATTGAGCATTATTTTAAAACAGGTCAAATTTTAGAAGAACTTACGCTTGAAGAAAAAATCGAAATTCTAAAAAGACATATTGAAGGTGAAGTTCAACTTCGGGGCGAGAAAAACGGAATAAAATTCATGCGCAAATTTTATAATTTCTACATCTCATCCGTACGTGATGCTTCAAAATATCGTCAGGTGCTGGTAAGAATAGAAACTAAAGAAGAAGTTTTAAGGGTATTAGATGAAATATTATCTCTACATCTTGCAAACTCAAGATGACACGCTTTATTGCGGAATTGCACGAGATGTTAAAAAAAGGTTTTTAGAACATTTGAGTGGCAAAGGTGCCAAATACACGCGCGCGCATAAACCTGTTAAAATCGTTTACACAAAAGAATTTGAAAACAGAAGTGAAGCGCAAAAAGAAGAATATAGAATAAAACATTTAACTAAGGAAGAAAAACTAAAATTAATTCAGGGGTAAAAAAAAGGGAGTTTAACAAAACCCCCATTTCCCCATTAAAAATCTTTTCCAATCAGTATTGTATCATAAATAAATAATACAACAAGTTTTTGCTATTCTTAATATTCAATACCTCTTCTTGCCATAACGCCTATATCGAAATAGTGTTTAACAGGTTGCATTTCCGTCACAAGATGAGCCATTGCAATAAGTTCTTGGTGCGCGTTTCTACCGGTCAAAACAATTTCAAGATTTTTTGGTTTATTTAAAAGTGTATTTTTTACATCTTGAACTTTTATCATGCCCATATCAATACAAATATTGATTTCATCTAAAATTACAAGACCGTATTTACCGCTCATAATAGCTTCTTTAGCACATTCCCAGCCTTTTTTTGCTTCTTTGTAATCATCAATATTCATATTGTGAGAATAGCACACTCTATCCAATCCAAATTGTTTAACTTCCAAATTGTCACTAAAACGATGAGAAGAAGCAATTTCGCCATAAGTTGTACCTTGGTCACCCTTAGCAAATTGAATAATCATAACTTTCCAGCCATGACCCAAAGCTCTTAGTGCCAAACCCAAAGATGCCGTGGTTTTGCCTTTTCCATCTCCAGTATAAATTTGAATGTAACCGTTCTCTAACAATTTTGCCTCCACAAGGTCTTTTGACCCTACCGCAACTCACCTAATTCGTATTTGTTTTTTAATGTTCCAACTACACTTATATAGTAAATCAAAACTTACTATTTAGGCAACGGATAAATTCTTATTTTCCCTTTTGTTTACATTTTACACTTGTAGAAATAGCTATACCTCCATTCATTAGAGGATTTTAAAAAATTCAACAAAATTAACATAAATAATTCTTCATTATTCTTAAAATATACTTGAAAGTAGCACCCTCAGGCAATATAACCATAATTGCAATAAATAAACAGATTTAGTTTTGTTAAGGTAAAACCATGCCCTAACATGCCATTAATAAGGAAGTGCAAACAAATTCATAGAAACAGGCCTTGTTTGTTTTACAAAACAATAAACACCCTCATCAATACATTCTGATGCTATTTGATATCCCAGTTTTTCGCATTGTGTTCTTGTCAAAACATTATTTCTTGAAATACAATCTGCCTCAGCAAAACTAATTTCTGCTTTTGTTACATCTCCA
>CALUYC010000008.1 GCA_944324895.1 Candidatus Gastranaerophilales bacterium | reverse complement strand
CTGCATAAATTGGCAGTCTGATAAGTCTTGAACTTATAGATTCAGAAATCG
The DNA here is from genome assembly GCA_944324895.1 of Candidatus Gastranaerophilales bacterium. Taxonomy (GTDB): domain Bacteria; phylum Cyanobacteriota; class Vampirovibrionia; order Gastranaerophilales; family Gastranaerophilaceae; genus Galligastranaerophilus. The sequence continues at coordinate 5,694 of CALUYC010000008.1, read as the reverse complement.
GGAAATCGCCTTTTTTGTACCCCATTTTTATTCCCATGCCCGATAAGTGTAAAGGAATATAATGGAAAACAGCACCTATACCGTTTGATTTCAGATATTCTAAAAGTTTGTCCCTTAGTTGTTCGTTTTCAACTGTTATATAGAATATATGGTAATTTGTAGTGTTGTATTTTGGTATTTTTATTCGCTTTAACTTTCCTTGCAGCTCTAAATCTGCCAATTCTTCATTGTATTTGTTAAAAACTTCGCCTCTTTTTTGGGTAATTAAGTTTTTATTTTCGAATTGAGCCATTAGCATTGCTGCAAGTATATCAGAGGGTAAATAACTTCCTCCTATATCACACCAAGTGTATTTATCTACAAAACCTTTAAAGAAATTACTTCTATTTGTTCCTTTTTCTCTTATTATTTCTGCCCGCTCAATATAGGATTCGTCATTTAAAAGCAAAGCTCCACCTTCGCCACATACAAAGTTTTTGGTTTCATGAAAGCTATATGTTGCCATATCACCTATTGTGCCAAGATATCTATCCTTATATTTTGCATCAACTGCTTGTGCTGCATCCTCTACCACTTTAAGATTGTGTGCTTTTGCAAGCTTCATCAGTTCATCCATATCACAAGAGCAACCTGCATAATGAACCGGATATATGGCTTTTGTTTTGTCGGTAATTTTTTCTTCGATTTGTTTAATATCAATGTTTAGAGTATCATCAATATCTGCAAAAACAGGCGTTGCTTTTTGCATTACAATAGCATTCGCAGTAGAAACAAAAGTAAAAGACGGCAAAATAACTTCATCGCCTTCTTTTAAATTTAGCAACATTGCCGACATGTCTAATGCTGTACTGCAAGAAGTTGTTAACAAAGCTTTTTTAGTTTGAAAGTTTTTTTCTATAAAATTTTGAACAAGCGGTGTATATTTTCTGTCTCCGCTTACAAGGCCACTTTCAAGCGTTTCACTAATATATTTTATTTCATTGCCTGTTAAATATGGCTTGTTAAACCTTATTTTTTCCATTACTTCCGTAAGCCTTTTTTTATTGTGTTTAATTCTTCAAGCTCTTTTTTATTTAGCATATCAGATAATTTTTCAGTATTGTTAAAATAAAATTTTGCCACTTCTTTTATTTTATTTTTTAGCGATACATCATCAAAGAAATCAATACTATCATAAAAATATTGCAAATTGTAGAACTCTTGTTGCCCCGCGTTTAGTTTTGACCATGTACCGTTTTCAGTCCAGTTATATACGGAATCAACAGAATTTTCATATCTGCCGCAACCTTGACTTAAAGCCAAAACATTTCTAAATGTGTCACCCAAAATGCAATGTTGTTTGTCGGTACCCATATAGCTGTTAATGTGCGCAAGAATTTTTTCATTAAAAATATTTCTATACATAGTGGCACTTGTTTGCATTAAAATTCTCAACGGTACCGGATAATCAAAAAAGCTGAAATTAATACTGTCTTGATTGCCTTTATATGCAACTTCAAGCTTGTTTTGTGATTTAACTATTAAATTAGATGAAAAAATTGTACATTCAGGATGATTTTCAAAGTATGTGATTCCTCTTTCGAGCTTGTCTTTTGAAAGCCAATAATCATCCTGATCAAAATTCATCCAATATTTAGTTTTAACGTTGTTATATATTCTGGGGGCAACAGTTAATCCGCGCTCATTTACGGGATTTACATAAATATCAAATATATCGGGATATTTTTTTTCGTATTCCCTTATAATGTTTACGGTATTATCTGTTGAACAATCATCAATAATCCAAATTTTATACTTGTAAGATGTTTCTTGCATTAATATTGATTCAAGAGCCCTTGCAATATATTTTTCGCCGTTGTATGTCGGCATACAAAAAGTAAAAATAGGTTCTTTATCTAAATATTTTTGATACAACTCTTTATTATCATCAAGCCTTTGTGCTATTTGGTTGTATTTTTGAGTATATTCAAGCTCAATAATTTTATTTTTTAAAAATTCCAAAGTGTTTAAAAGCACCTTGTTTACATTTTTTTTAGAATATTTTTTGATTAGTTTAAAAATACCCACTTTTACTCCATAAAATATCCAGTATTTTCTAAGTCTAATATAATAAAACACCGCATGTCAAACCCATATTAACATAACTTAATGATTTGCATATTGTTATATATATGATAATATCCAAAATATGCTATATTCTGTACTACGAGTGAATTGACGATTTTAAATGGTTAATTTTTTAGATCTTAAAAAAATAAATAATCGCTTTCTTGATGAGATAAACTCAAGAATTGAAAAAATCCTTGATAAAGGTTGGTATTTGCAAGGGGAAGAAAATGAAATATTTTCTAAAAACTTTGCAGAGTTTTGCGGTACAAAATACGCGCTTGGTGTCGCAAACGGGCTTGACGCTTTAAATTTAATAATTAAAGCAAGCGGTTTTGGTGTAGGTGATGAAATAATTGTCCCTGCAAACACATACATTGCAACGATTTTAGCTATATCTCAAAACGGCTGCACACCAGTTCTTGTCGAGCCTGATATAAATACATATAATATAAATCCTGATTTAATTGAAGAAAAAATAACACCTAAAACAAAAGCAATTATGGTTGTACACCTATACGGTCAAGCGGTTCAAATGCAAAAAATATGGGATTTAGCTAAAAAATATAATCTAAAAGTCTTTGAAGATTCAGCTCAAGCTCATGGTGCAATATATAATAATAAAAGAACAGGAAATCTCTCCGATGCCAGCGCATTTTCATTCTACCCCGGTAAAAACTTAGGCTGTATGGGCGATGGCGGTGCAATAACAACAAATGATGAAGAATTATTTAAAAAAATAAAAGCTATTGCCAATTATGGGTCAGATAGAAAATATCACCACATTTACAAAGGTGTTAACTCTCGTCTTGATGAAATTCAAGCTGCTATTTTAGATATTAAATTAAAACATCTTGATAGCGATAATCAAAAAAGACGTGAAATTTCAAAATTTTATCGCGAAAATATAAAAAACAATAAGATTATTTTACCCAAAACTTATGATGAAAAAGCCCATGTTTGGCATGTTTTTACCGTTAGAACAAAAAATCGAGATGCATTTCAAGAATATTTAAAAAACAATGATATTCAAACAATTATTCACTACCCTACTCCGCCACATAAACAAGGGGCATATAAGGAGTGGAATAATTTAAGTTACCCAATAACAGAGGAAATTCACAATACTATAATAAGCCTGCCCATTTCGCCCGTTATGACTATGGATGAAATAAGCAAAGTTGTTGAGGTTGTAAATGGCTACTAATAAAACATTAATCTCAGTTTTAATACCGGCATATAACCATGAGAAATATATCCAAGAAACAATAAAATCGATAATTAATCAAACATATCAAAATCTTGAATTAATAATCATAGATGATGGTTCAAAGGATTCGACATGGCAAAAAATTCTTGATATAAAACCACTGTGCGAAGAAAGGTTTAGTCATGTTGCAGTTTATACTCAGGAGAATCAGGGTACCATAAATACACTTAACAGGCTTTTAAATCTATCAAACGGTAAATATTTATACATTATAGCATCGGATGATATTGCTAAGCCTGCGGCTATAGAAAAAGAATATGATTTTTTATCTAAAAATCCTGATTATGCTTTGTGTGTAGGTGATAGCGAAATTATTGATTCGAACTCAGAAATCTGCTATCTGAAAGAAGACATGTCCCCTGTTAAAGACAAGGAAAAGGCAAGTTTTAAAACTTTCGGAAAATATTTACAGGCCGGAGCTAAAATTTCATTTCAGTCTGAAAAATTTGGTACTTATAATAAATTGCTATGTGGAAACCATGTCCCCAACGGCTATTTGGTTAGAAAGTCTATATTTGACAAAATTGGTTTGTTTACCAAAAATGCTCCTTTGGAAGATTACTGGATGATGTTGCAAATTTCAAAATACGCAAAAATGAAATATCTTGATGAGATTTTATTTTCATACAGGATACATGGGGCAAATACCATGGCTAACCGAGAAAAAATGATTGATATGACAAATCAAACCAAAGAAAACGAGTGGGATGTTTTAGAAAATATAAAGCTTGAAGAAACTTTGCCCATTGTAAAAAAGATACAAAAAGCAGGTTTTTGCTTTAAAAGACAAGGGATTCCTTTTGTTTGTGAAATTTTGACATATAAAAAACGCGATATCAGGCGTAAGGAACTATGGATTTTTGGAATTAAAATCTTACAAATTACAAAAATCAGAAAAAGTTAATATGCACTTCTCTTGGTGCAAACTCTTTTAATGCTAAAATTTTATCTTCATCGGCGCAATAAAATGGTGTTTTGCCATGTTTATTTTTTACAAATATGGCTGTTCTTAATTCTTGTTGCGCTATTTTAGCAACAATTTTAAGTGAGTCTGCATCCATAAAGCATACTGGGGTATCACCGTTATTATTTTGTATAAGCATAGAAATTCTAAGTTCTTCCGGTACAAATTCTGCCATTGCTTTTATTGTTTTAAAATCTGCATAATGAGCAGGAATATTTCCGAGCTTGTCTTTCATAAACATCGCTCTTTTAAGTCCTTCTATGTCTTTTTGTGCCATTTGCACAAATTCATCAGCGTTTGCTTTGTGTACGGGTGTTTTACCTTGTTCATCCCTTATATGCAGTTTATTTTTTCTGTTAAAAAGATCAAAAAAGCCGTTGAAATTAATTTCACTGTATTGTAATTTATTTGAATTTGATTTTGATAAACATGCATATTTTCTGTGTGTAATTTTATGAATAGGGCCAAGGTTTAGCCTTGTTCTCTCTGCTCTTAATCCGTCAAGTGTTATATTCATCTCTTTTTCTTTGCTATTGACAGTACTTTAAAAAAGTCTGTAAAGGAATATTTTTGCTAGTTTAAAATACTCCTTTTACAAAAATTAATACCCATGCGTGTTATTATTAGATTATGAAATGCGTTATTTTTGATCTTGACGGTACACTTTTATATACGCTTGAGGATTTATACAAGGCAACAAACTATGCACTGTCAGTTTTTAACCATACACCAAGAACCATAGATGAAGTCAGAAATTTTGTTGGAAACGGTGTAAAAAAACTTATAGAGCGTTCCTTGGGCGAGGGTTATGACGAAGAAGATGTTGAAAAATGCTTGCTCGTTTTTAGGGAATATTATTCAAAAAACGCTCAAAAACATACAAAACCTTATGATGGTATTGTGGAAATTTTAAAATATTTGAACGATAAAAATATAAAAGTTGCGGTTAATTCAAATAAATACGATGCTGCAGTTAAAAGCTTGTGTAAGGAATATTTTGGAAATCTTGTATCTTTGGCTGTTGGTGAAACTCCAAATTGCCCAAAAAAGCCAAGCCCAAATGGTGTTAATAAAATTCTTGAATATTTTAACTGCACAAAGTCAGATGCAATTTATGTGGGAGATTCCCTTGTAGATATTCAAACGGCAAGAAATGCAGAAATACCTTGTATTAGTGTCTCTTGGGGGTATTGTTCTGAAGATGTATTGCATAAATATAATAATCAAGTTGCACATAGTGCAAAAGATTTAATACACATGCTTTCAGATTTTATTGCAAAAGACTGTTGAATAGCGCAATAGTTTTCCCGTCGTTTGCATATTTAAAAGGTGAGTTTCCATATTTATTTTTACT
>CALUYC010000007.1 GCA_944324895.1 Candidatus Gastranaerophilales bacterium | reverse complement strand
CCAAAGTACAAGTCCGCCGCCTATTTCATCTCTTACGGAGAACAAATCAAGCGCAGCGCCCAGTTTTCTGTGATCACGTTTTTTTGCTTCTTCAAGCATGGTTAAGTATTCGTTTAATTCTTCTTTTGTGAAAAATGCTGTTGCATAAATTCTTTGAAGCATTTTATTTTTCACATCCCCTCTCCAGTATGCTCCTGCAACGGAGAGAAGTTTAAACGCTTTGATTTTCTTAGTGTTTTCAAGGTGTGGGCCTGCGCAAAGGTCGTTAAAAAGTACGTTTCCGTCTTTATCTTTTGTTAAGTACAAAGTCGGGTTGTCGGTTCTGTGTTCTTCAAGCAGCTCAGCCTTGTAGATTTCACCTTGAGCTTTAATTTCGTCAATTTGTTTTTGCACATCAGGAATTACGTATTTTTCAAAGGTTAAATTTTGCTCAACAAGCCTTCTCATCTCTTTTTCAATGTCTTTTAGGTTGTCTTCGTTAAGCGTTATATTTTCAATGTCAAAGTCGTAATAAAAACCGTTTTCAATAGCAGGTCCTATTGCAAGCTTTGCGCTTGGGAAAAGGTTTTGTACGGCTTGTGCCATAATGTGTGAAGTTGAGTGCCTTAAAATTTGTAATTCTTCGTGTTTTTCCATAACTTCCTCATTTAATAGTATTTATAAAAAAATTTTACCACCAACCATGTTTAATATAAAGAAAAATTTAAAAACCCCGATACCTTTTTGGTGTCGGGGTTAAACTCCTTAGTCCTCTATAATTTACGCTATCTGTCTTTTCATTTGGAAGTTGATAACTGCTTTATTGTTGATAGCGATTAATTCCATTGAATTCCAAAAGTCGTTTGGTGACAGAGTTGATTTGGCATCAAGATTAACTGTTACTTTTTCGAAATAAAGTTCTGCAAGTTTTTCATCAAAATTTTCTACTGCTGTCATCATAATTATATTTCCGTTTCTTTATTTTATTTAACTCTTACATATATATAAAGTATATACGAAATATGTAATTTCAACTTGTTTAAATATTGTTACATTCCTTTACAAATATTTTTTGTTTATGCTAAAATTGCCTTATTGTAAGACAATTAAAGGATAGTAACATGAAAAAATACAGAATTGGTGTAGATATTGGCGGTACAAATATAAAAATAGCGCTTGTTGACATGCAGGGTAAAATTGTTTATTCAAACACTACCCCGACACGTGCTGATATGGGTTATGAGTATTCAATCGCAAATATAAAACAGGCAATTTCGGATTTAATGAAAGAAACCAATTCAAATAAAACTACAATAGAGGCTATTGGTTTTGGTTTCCCTGGTCAAGTTGACTATAAAGAAGGCATTGTTCGCCTGCTTACTAATATGCCGGGTTGGGTTGAAATACCTTTTGCGCAAATTATCGAAGATGAATTTAGTATTCCTGTGCGCCTTGATAATGATGTTCGTGTTGCAACATTGGGCGAGTTAAAATATGGTGCAGGCAAGGGTTGTGAAAACCTTGTTTGTATAACCGTTGGTACAGGAATAGGCTCTGGCCTTGTAATGAATGGCAAGTTAGTTCGTGGAGCCAAAAATGCTGCAGGTGAAATAGGCCATATTAAAATGACTATGGGAGATGGCCCTTTGTGTGGTTGTGGTGATTTTGGCTGTTTTGAAGCATATGCCTCAGGCCCTGCTATTGTAGCAATGGCAAGAGAATATATAAAAGGCGGTAAATCATCCAAATTTAAAGAGCTTGCAACAGAAGAATTAAGCCCTTATATTGTTGCACAAGCTGCACTTCAGGGTGATGTTGTTGCAAGACAAATTTATAAAAAAATGGGTGAAATAATCGGCATAGGATTAACTTCGGTTATTAACCTTTTAAACCCTGAAAGAGTTATAATTGGCGGCGGCGTGGCTGATGCCGGTGATATACTTATTGAACCTATTAAAGATACAATTCAAAGACGTGCCATGCCAATACAAGCCTCAAGTGTTGAAATTGTACATGCTCAACTTGGCAACACAGCAGGTGTAATAGGTGCAAGTTTACTTATAGAAAGCTAAAGGGAAATCTTATGCCCTTATATTTTTTCTGGGGTGAAGAAGACTATTTAATTGAAAAAGAAGTAAAATCAATTAAAAATAAAGTTTTGGGCGACAATTTTGACGCCCTTAACTTTAGGGTGCTTGATAATCCGGATTTTTTGACTTTTGATGAGGCACTAAGGTCGTCCCCTATGTTTTTTGGGGATATTTTATATGTTATAAAATGCGATAAATACTTTTTAGACACAAAAGGAAAAGCTAAACTTGATGATAAGCAAAATGATATTTTGTGTGAATCGCTTTTAAATATTGCGCAAGGCGTGTATATTGTACTTTTGTGTCAAATACCACGTGGCGAAAAGAAAAAACCTGATAGCAGAAAAAAAATATTTAAGACAGTTTCAAAGGTAGCACAAGTCAAAGAATTCTCCGCATACAGAGCGTATGAAGATTATAAAATTGCACCTGTTTTAAAAGAGCTTGCAAAAGAAAAAGATATTTTGATTTCAAATGATGTTATCTTGCTTTTAATTCAATACTGCGGTGCATCAATCAGAGCTTTGGATGCGCAACTTGAAAAGCTAAAACTGTACTGTTATCCGCAAAAACAAATCACAACGGATATGGTTAAAAATGTTTGCTTTGCGGGTGACGATATATTTTTGTTGCCGGATTTAATACTTAAAAAAGATTATACAAGTTCACTGGAACACATTTCAAAAATGCTTGAAAAATCTCATTATTTGGAGATTTTAGCCTTTTTGCAGACAAGTTTTACAAATCTTTTAAAAACAAAGGTTTATTCAAACGCGATGTCTTCTTTTGATATTTCAAGAAAAACAGGCCAGCATGAATTTGTCGTAAAAAAGAATTTGGAAAAATTAAGAAACATAGATGTTAACGAACTTCTAAGACTAAAATTAAACTTAACAAATGCCGAATATTTACTAAAAAGCGGACAAATTGAGCCTATGGCGGCATTTTGTGATGTATTTTTTAAGGAGGCTGAATGCTTGCAACAAAAATAATACAAAAGTTTCCTTTTATTTCAAATTATTTTTCATTGCTTTTAGAAAGTAATACAAAAAAATTTCCCCAATCCATTGTTTTTGAAGGATTGGATGTATATGCGCAATGTTTTTTTGCACTGGAACTTGCCAGGGTTTTAAATTGCCTTGAGGCTGGGGATGAAAATTGCCAATGTTTAAATTGTCGTTGGATAAGAGAAGGAAAACACCCTGCGGTTAATTTTGTTTCACAGTTACATTTTAAAGAACAAAATGATGATTCAAAAACTGTGATTTCTGTTGCGCAAGTTAAAAATATAGAAAAATCATTAAGAGAAAAATCAGATTATCACAGGTTTTTTATATTTTTCGACGCAAAACAAACCCCTCTTGATGATGCAAAAAGACTTTTGTTAAATAACTATTCGCCCGAAGGTTATGATATTTGTCCTGATGAAAATTGGACTATGGGTCATCTTAACCAAAAAACTTTTAGTCCTTTGACTTTAAATATTCTTTTAAAATGTGTTGAAGAACCTCCTGAGAGAACAACTTTCGTTTTTCTTACAAAAAATCGTTCGGATTTAATAAATACTATAGTTTCACGATCTCAATGTTTCAAACTTCCTGTTGCTGTGCAAAAAGTTGACTTTGCGCAAATTAATTCATTTTTTGAAAATTATCCGAACATAACTTTGCAAGAAGCTTTTTTAATTAGTGAAAACTTGCAAAACTATATTAAAGAAAACGAAATAAGTGCTGATTGTGTTTTGGATTCTATTCTTGCTTATTTTTTGTACAAGTTAAAACATGCCTTTGATAACCAGAATTATTCAAAGTTACAAAATGATATTAAATACGTTTCTGAAGCAAAAATGCATCTTGCATCTTCAATTTTAGAAAAAACAGTTTTTGATACTTTGCTTTTAAAATTTGCAGGGAGTGTTAAATGAAACATATTGCTTTTTCTCTGCCAACGGGAATTGGCGCGCAAATTGGCGGATACGCAGGCGATATTGGACATATTGTAAGAGAGTTTTCAAAATATTTTAAGGCAATAGTAAACCCAAATGCGGTTAACGGCGGGATTTTGAGTGCTGTTAATTCAAATATGTATTATGTTGAAGGTTATGCCTTTGACGAATTTTTATGCGGGAATTTAAATTTAAAATATCCTGAAAAACCAAATAAAATAGGCGTTTTATTTGATTGCACGATTCCTGAAAATATTTTAAATGTTCATATAAATACAATTAGTGCACTCAAAGTTGTTCAAGGACTTGATATATTGAAACCCATAAAGACAAAAATGCCTGTAGGAGTGGAGTTTTCAATTAATAATAATATATCATCAGGCACAATTTTAAATCCTCAAACCCTTTTGGATGGTGCAAAAGAGTTGTTAAGCAGTGGTGCCAATGCCATTGCGCTTGTTTGTTATTTTGAGGATGATGCTGATGATGATGAATATTCAAATGGTACAGGAGTTGACCCTATTGGCGGAGTAGAGGCTATAATATCTCATTTTATTGTTAAAGAGTTAAAAATTCCCTCAGCACATGCGCCGGCATTTTTTGACATTGATATTTCACAAAAACTTGAAAATCCAAAAGTTGCTTCAGAGTGCATTTCATCTACATATCTACCTTGTGTTCTGCAAGGTCTGGAGTACGCCCCAATCTTTAGTAGCGATGGTATAAGTGTAAAAGATTTAGAATATTTAATTGTTCCAAATGGAGCACTTGGCTCAAAGGCAGTTTTGGGCGCTTTAGAAAATAATATTAAAATTTGTGCGGTTAAAAATCCTTCTAAATTAGATGTAGGATGTGACAAGCTTAAAAGTAGTGATATACTTTGCTTTGAAAACTATAATGATTGTCTTGATTTTATAAAAAAGGATTAGCGCATGAAAAAATATATTAACGGTTGGACAATGGCAGAACTTGTTGTTGCTATGCTTGTCCTTGCAATATTGATGGCTTTGTCAATTCAGACGCTAAGACCAAAGAAGTTGAAAACATTGCCTTTTGCATATGCCGCTGTGCGAAATCTTAATGATGCGGCCAAATATGTACTTGCAGAAAAACTGGTAAGTAATTTGCCCGATGGGCCTGTGTCATATCCTTTAGCAAACTCAAATGAAACTTGTGTTTCAATGGCAGAGGCAATGAGTCTTATTGGCGATTATAATTGTGTAAAAACAACAGTCAGCGCTCCTGCAAGCGGTAAGGGCAATGCGGGAAAGCCTAATTTTACGGCAGCAAATCTTATTTCTTATTCGGGATTAGAAAAGGATTTTACAGCAACTTACAGAGGTGCTGCAACAAGTTCCGGTAAGTGTGCAACTGCTGAGGTTGGCATGAAAGATGTCATGATTGATATTGATGGCGACGAGGGTGATAATCAGGTAGGTAAAGACCAGTTCCCTATAAAACTTTTACAAACCGGTGAAGTTGTTCCGGGTACATGCAGTAATATTGCACCCGCTGCTACACCTTCCGAGTGTAGCGGAGAGACTTTTAGCAATCCTACGTTTACAAAACATCCAAGCTGCGGCAGTAATACAACTATGTTTATAAATCAAAAAGAACCTTTTGCATATACTGTTTATAAGTCGCGTCTTGCAACGGATGATGAAGTTGCATCAGGCGCATATCAAGCAAATGATAGAATTACCGAACCGCTTGTTGCTGGAGATGTAACAAAAGCAGAAATTAGTTTTGCTGAGGCAGATTGTATTTCAA
>CALUYC010000006.1 GCA_944324895.1 Candidatus Gastranaerophilales bacterium | reverse complement strand
CTCAATGGCTCTTGAGGGTCAAAGTCAATCTCTTTTGTATAAATTTCACTTTTACTTTTTATCCAATCAGTTAATTCATCTATTCCGTTTTTTGAATTACCATAGATTAAAATTCCATTAGGCACCTTACTTGGCAAACCATCTTTTTCTGCTTGCAACGGAGTAAAGAACTCATGCATAACAGTTCTTTTTTGTTGAACTATATCGTGGTATTCACCTGCAACAATAGGACCAAGCTCATTAATTTCGGCGCTAAGCAGGTTCATTTTTGCCCTTACTTCATTAACATAGTTTATAATTGTTTCAAAACTTTGCTGCCTACCTTTTTTGGTTATTCTGTTGCTACACAATTCTGATTTAATATAATCATCATCTTCTTTCCAAAAATGTTCCGCAAATTTTTGCAAATTTTGAGGGTCTTTAAAATCTATCGTATAATAATAACTTGTAAAATTTACACTTTTGACAAATATATCCTTTGCACTAGCAGGTGAATAATTTTGCTTGCCTTGCCTTGAAACATTATTATGGTTTATTGGCACCGTTTTAAAAGATGAAATATTTTGAATTTTCATTTATGTTCCTTTTTTTAAACTACAACTTAAAATTAATGTACAAAGCTGCCTCTTACATATATTTTTGCGTAAGCCTCCGCTGATTTTGGCGAATTTATACTATTTTTAAGCAAATTTGCATGCGAGCTTAAATGCCCAAATCTTCCAAGTGCACTTATTTGCTCGTTATTCAAGGGTAGACCTGCGTACTTTATAGCACTTTTTTGAGTTATTAAATCAAACTTACCTGTGTTATCAGGGAAATTTCTATCTTTTTCTTTAGAAATAGGTACCCTAACCTGCTTTTGTAAATTTTGCAGTTTCAATATTACGCTTTTTGCTTTATCTGCTACTTTAAAATTAGGGTATTTAACTAACGGTTCAACAAGCTTAGCGTGTCTTTCTAAGCCCCATTTTGATAGAACATTTAATGCACCTATTTTATAAACATCATCAGACTCTAAAGGCGCTTTTAACTTACCTAAATCATAATACTTATTTAACAACAGTCTTGCTTGGTAATTTGTTTTTTTATCGTTTAATGTTGCAATACTTTCATCACATTCAAGAATACTTTCAGCTATTGGTAAAAACTCTTTTGTCCCATTTTTATTTAACATACTCATAACAAAAAACTTGGCTTCGTAGTCGTTTGAACTATAGAAAAACTTATTTAAAAGAGTTAAATCGCTATTTTTAACACTGAGTTGATTTCTGTTATTGGCTTGCGATATGGCAGTAGCAAGAACAACTGCCGCTTTGTTTATATCAAAAGGTTCGTATGAATGTGCAAGATTAGCAAATAAAGTAATTCTATTGGCAGGCAATGTGCATATTGGGGTTTTTATCGACACACTTTTTCTAAATTCATCAAAAACTGCCGTAGATAACTTATATGTTCTGTCTTTTATACGCTCACAAGCCAGCTCGTCTGTGCGCTTTCTAATATATTCGGGCAATTCCTCCTTTTGTATATATCTTTTAAAAGTTGGCCCATTATGTAATGATAAAATCTTCATATTAAACCTTTACATCTAATTTTGCGATTTGGGCTTCAATCGCCTTTGCATCATTTATCATCCCCGAGCTTTCGTATGATTTTTTTAAAGTAGAAAGCAAAATTTTTAAATCATCATCACCAATCTTACTTCTTTGCAATTTTGTTTGACTAACAAATTTATCGTAAAATTCATCATTTATTTTTTTGCGGCAGTTATTATACACGTCCTTTTCCATGGATGCATAATTTTCGCGCATTACTTGTTTAATTTGTCTTTCAATACTGTCTTGCGGAATTAATACATTTTGCATTTATACTACCTCATTAATTTTTTGTTTATTTTCTAAATCCGGTTTTTCTTTTTTAAGCAACGGAAAAAGAACAAGTGTTAATAATGCCCCAAAGCCAACAATACCTCCTTGAATTTTTCTCAATGGAGTTTTAGCTATAAAAGTCATAGGTGCGCCAACTAAAGTCATACCTGTAAGCAAAGCCGTGCCTAGCTTGTCTTTTTTGAAAGTCTTTTTGTACTTTTCAAAAATACGGTTGTTATTTTTTACTGGCTCAGCGGATTTAAAATTAATTAAGCTTACTTTGTTTATCATTTGCTTATCCTTTCTTAAACTCTTTAACAACATTATTTACAGGCCTTGCAATAAAAGCCATACCCATAAGCAGAGCACCAATCGCGCTCAATGTAGGTTCACCCGTTGAAATCATTATTGAACCCGCCCTTGCAAAGTGACTAAGCGATAATAAACCGGGGGTTATATTACTGGGGTTAATTAATCCTGCTTTTATTTTTTCAAGAGTACTTCTTGCTTTTTTAATGTCTTGTTTTTTCTGAGGGAATTTTTTCTCTATTACATCAAATTCTCTCATTATTTGAGTCTGGAATTCTTTTGCTTGTTGTGTATTGCTGCCCAACAAGGAATAAAGCGCAAAAAGCTGTTTACTTAAAGCCTTTAGTTCAGCTGCAAGCATTTTATCGTCTTGCGTTATTTTATTTATGGTTTGCAACTGCATATTTTCCATTTTTTCACTATGCAGTGAAATTAGTCTTGCAGTATTATTAGCAATATCGATTATACTCTCTTTATGTCCATCAACATCGACTGTAATATTAGATAAGACGTCATTAAATCTTGAATTCAAATCATACTTAATAGTTTCTATTTCATAGGCATTAATA
>CALUYC010000005.1 GCA_944324895.1 Candidatus Gastranaerophilales bacterium | reverse complement strand
CCTGATACCATAATGACATTCACCTGCTTTGTTGTACTATCCGTTTCAAATTTACAATCAATAGATTTTTGTCCGCTAACAACACTGCAATCAGGATTAGTTAAACTATACAAAAACAACTTTCCATCCCTTTTTGCAACATTAACCTTAACATTATCAGTAACCCTTCGGGTAATCACAGGAGCCAAAACAACCATAATAATTGAAATAATTAGTACGGACACTAAAAGCTCCGCGAGCGTAAAAGCGTATCTTTTCATATAATTCCCCATTTAAATAATAATTTTTAATAAAATATTACATTATAATTCTATAAATTACAACTAAAAATGAGAAAAAATATAAAAAATCTTATTAAAAATAAGTTTTTATTACCCCTTTTTAAAATTAGAATTAATAAAAACACAAGGGAATTTATATGCAGGATAACGAGGCTGCAAAATTAAAGAAAATCCTTGGCGAGAGGATTAAATATTTTAGAAAAAAACAAGGTTTATCGCAAACCCAGTTAGCAGAGATTGTGAATATTGAAATGAAAAGCCTTTCAAGGATTGAATCGGGGCATAATTATCCGCAGTGTGAAAACCTTGTTGCAATAGCGCGTGCCCTTAAAGTTGCGCCTTGGCAGCTTTATTTTGATGAGGGCGAAAAAGACTTAGAGTCGATGAAACAAGAAGTTATTGATGCACTTGAGGATAAAGAAAAAATTTTCCCTCTCTACCAGTATTTAGCTTATTTAAGGTAAAGTGCAAATTTTTTGCATGGTATTTAAATAATTAGACAAAATCTTTGGCACAAGCGGTGAGTGGATTGATGAAAAATCAATAACAAATTCATTTATGCCAAGGCTTGTGTAATATGGGATTTTATCAAAATTTTGAACGATTGTTTCTTCAAACATATGCATTTTGCAAAAACCGTCAACCATAATAGGAAAAGTTTTGTCGATTAAAGGGTCTGTAACGCACCAGTGACCTATATGACAAGGGGCAGAGCATGACAGTCTTGAAATAACAGCACTGTCGCAGTTAAGGGGACAAAGTCCTATGCTTTCGACCCTTTTTGCACCGCCTATAAACATTTTTTTATTTGGAATCAGTCGTTTTGTTTTTTTAATGCAAGAGATGATATTTTCTTCTTCGCCCAAAGTTGAAAAATCTATTGCACGAATAGGGTGCAAATTTGAAAGGCATTTTATGGAATAACTGTTTAAAAGATTAATTCCGCCGCCTATTTCAAGGTTTACGTCGTTTAATTTTAAATCGTTTATTATTGCCCACCACATGCCGATATTGTTAACAACAATGGTCGAAGGTTTTGGCGCATCAAGCGCAAGGGTTCTTATAAGTTCGTAAACCCTGTCAAAGTCTCTTTCTATAAGTATTCTCGGTGTTGAAAGGTTTAGTTTTATTTTATGTTTTTTACAAAAGTTTTTTACAACATTTACAAGCTCATCAAAACTTTTGGTGTAAAGGTCAACTGTGGAGGCTACTTCACCGTATTCTATGGAATTTATGGGGTTAAAGCCCAGCTTTTCAATAAATTTTTCAAGCTCTTTTAATTGTTCAAGACTTGCAATTCTAAGGTTTATTTTTGGTAGTTTAAGTGCTTTGTAATCTACATTTTTTTTAATTGTTGAGCCTTTTAATTTCCAGTTGTATTTGTGAATATTGTTTGCAAATTTAAAATCTCCGCCTTGTGCACTTTGGATTTCTCCACAAAAATGGTTTGTTCTGTAAAAGCTTTTCCTGACATGTCTGAAAGGTAGTTTTTGTTCTTTAAACATTTTGGGTTTGGTTAAAATTTTCTCTATCAGCTTAATTGCATTCAAGATTTCATCAGAATTACTGAATTTGCCTTTTATAACAACAGCTGAAATTGCGCCGGATTTTATTATGTCATCTGCAAAATAAGGCAGGTTATCCGTATCTATTGCAAGGGGTATTTTTGCATATTTTTTAATTTTTTCAATATTTTTGATATAGAGTTCTTCGGTTATAATTAAGCGGTCAATTTTATGAAACATTTCCATAAATTCGATGCCGCATAGGTTGTGTATGTCAAAATAAGAGTCGATAATTACCTTAAAAGGTAAGTCCATAGTTTTAATTATCTCTAAAATTCCGTAAGAATTTACAAAAATGCCATCAATTTTTGTTGTGTGCAAAAATTCTATAAATTTTTTGGTTTTTGAAACTTCTTCTTCATCTATTGAGTGTTTAAAATTGACAAAAATTTGTGCGTTACACTCATGAGCTGCTTTTATGTATTCTTCAATATATTCAAAATTATCGTTTATAAAACGATGATGATAAACATAAAACTCCCTGCATTTTGTTTTTTTGCAAAATTCCCTAATATTATCGGGAGTTTTAACCGGAGATACTATAAAAATATCTTTCATTCCATAATAATAGGTTTTTAAGGGGGTTTAGTCAAGTTTTTTAAGGATTTATCTTTATTGTTCCGCGCACATCTTTGTCAATATTTAAACTTTCAAAAAGACTGTGTCTTAATTCTTCAGGAGAGTTGGCACTGTAAAATTTTCCTGAAGTGGTTAGGGCTGTGCACCTTAGTTGGTTTCTTGCTTCTTCATCAAAAATATCAAAAGCGATGACATCTATGGAAATGTCATTTCTTGTTTTCATAAGCTCAATAGCATAAGTGCAAGGGCTTTCGTCGCAGTTTTCACCACCGTCTGTTAAAAGAATAATATGTTTTTTGCCGCCTACTCCTGCAAAATCAGAATTTACCGCTTGTTTTAGAGAATATGTAATCGGTGTCCAGCCTACAGCAGAAGTTTGATATAAAGAATTTAAAATTGCCTGAGAATTATTGGTCCTAAGGGGTACAGCAAGTTTTGATGCCATACAACCATCCATATACGTAAAGCCGCCGCGATGACCGTAAATCCTAAGTCCTGTCTGCACGTTAGAAGGTATCTGAGGAAGAATTGAAGTTAAAGTATCAAGTGCAACGCGCAGCTTTGATCTGTCGCCCATTTTTTCGTTCATGCTGTTGGAAAAATCTACAATGAATAAAACCATTGATGATGAACTAAATTCTTTAGGGCTGATTTGATTTTTATTGTCAGGATTCATTGAATAAATTTTATAATTGTAATTTGGTTCACAAAAAGTTGCACAAGCAGCAAAAACCATAACAAATAAAATCAGTAAAAATTTTTTCATAAAATAATTATACATTAAAATTATTTTAAATTAATATCCTACTGTATATAAAAAGCCCCCTTATAGGGGGCTTTTAACTCCGAACTTTGTGTGTGCGCTTGGGGTATAAATCCGCCATTTCGGATAAACTTTTTTTGCACACTTAATTTAAAAAAAGACAATCAAGAGACTCTAAACGAGTCTGTCAAAATATTTTACAGACTCGCCTTGAGTTTTAAATTTTTAATACAACACCTAATAGTTTTAGAACTACATTAAACCCAACATTTTTTTGTACCAGCTGAACGTTTCAAGTTCAAGACCGTTAAATGTAGTTTTCAAGCATTGTTTTTTCAAATAATGTTGAAATTCGTCATTAAATTTAGATTTGATTGCGGGTTTTACCTTTAATTTTTCTACAAGAGTTGACATAAACTTTGCCTCCCATTTTTTTAAAGCACACACATAATCTAACAACCTTAAAAATATTATATCATAAATTTTCAAATTTGTAAGCCCTTTTTATTACCCTGTCGGCTAATTTTCAGGCTATTTTTGAATTTTTTTTGTAAATTTTTGTTAAACATATGTTGCACTTTCGTATATTCTTTTTATATCATCTGCTAATTTTGTAGCAGGGTGCTTATCGTCCCCGCTTTGCAAGTATCCGTATTTATCTGCGACCCTGTTTTTAAGTGCTGTTTTATAAAAATCAAAAAATAACTTAGGATAAAGGCTTACTCCTTGGGAGTACAAAAACGAACTGCTGTTGTCGAATATTCCCTTGTATTTTTTTTGATAGTACCTGTGGGCTAAAACATTTAAACTCAGGCAGTTAAGTTCCTCTTGAATTGAGTTTTTATTGTCCATATCTTTGCCATGTCCGCATTCATGGAATATTGCCTCTGAAATGGCAAGTACGTCTGCATAAGAGCAGTTATCTTTATAGTTTGAATTAATCAAAATCGTTATCCCTTCTTGTGGATTGTAATCAAGGCAGGCATGGACTTTTGGATTTGAAAAATCCGCATATAAAATTTTTGCCTTATTTTGTTTAATCCACTCAACTGCTTCTTTCCCGCTATTAAACGGAGGATTCGCGCCCAAAGTTTGCATGTATAAAAAATCATTTGGTAAATATTGTACTTCTTCAAGTTCGTCCAATGCTCTTTTTATTGTTGAAATTTGGACCCTGTCAGGTTTGTTAACTGTTGCATACACAGGATTAGCCCCTGTCATTCCGTCAGTTTGTTCTTTTGGAAGGGCTTTAAAATCTGAAAATTTGAAAAGCAACGGTGTAATTTTCATAATATCCTATGGGTATATAAAACCCCTGAAAAATATTTTTTTATAGTATAATAAACTTTGTGATTACAAGATATTCAAGAGAAAAAATTTCATCTGTTTGGGAATTAGAACAAAAGTTCTCTTACTATTTAAAAGTAGAACTTGCTGTTTGCAGGGCATACAATAAACTTGGGCAAATTCCTGATAATGCGCTAGAGCACATTGAAAAAACAGCCTCTTTAGATGATAGCAGGATTGATGAAATTGAAAAACAAGTTCGCCATGACGTTATTGCGTTTTTGACAAACGTTAATGAAAATGTCGGAGCAGAATTTTCACCTTATATTCATATGGGTTTAACAAGTTCTGATGTTATAGATACGGCTTTTGCACTTCAAATAAAAGATGCATCAGTTATTATTAACGATGATTTAGATATTCTTCTAAATTCTATTTTAAATTTAGCTAAAAAACATAAAAATACGGTTTGTTTAGGGCGCTCGCATGGTATAGGTGCCGAGGTTATAACTTTTGGCTTTAAGCTTTTAAATTGGTATGATATGCTATCTCGTGCAAAAGAGAGATTTAACTATGCACTGAATGATGTTTTGGTGGGGCAAATTTCAGGGCCTGTAGGCACGTATTCTAACGTTGATGTTGAAGTGGAAAAATTAACCTGTGAATTTTTAGGATTAAAACCCGCTAAAATTTCAACACAAGTAATTGCCAGAGACAGGCACAGTGCCTTCATTAGCGCACTGGCACATATTGCTGCCGCTATTGAAAATTTTGCGGTTGAAATAAGACATCTGCAAAGATGGGAAGTTTGCGAAGTTGAAGAAGGCTTCAAAGAAGGGCAAAAAGGTTCATCCGCTATGCCTCATAAGAAAAATCCTATTGCAAGCGAAAATTTGTCGGGACTTGCGCGCGTTGTAAGGGCTAATTCTATTGCTGCACTTGAAGATATTGCTCTTTGGCATGAAAGAGATATTTCGCACAGCAGTGTAGAGCGTGTCATTTTTCCTGACTCTACAATTTTAATTGATTACATGCTTAATCGCTTTAATAACGTTGTAAATAACCTTGTTATTAAAGAAAAAAATATGATTAAAAATGTTCAAAAATACGGCGGGATAATTTATTCGCAAGCTTGCATGTTAAAATTAACCCATAAAGGTCTAACAAGAGAGCAAGCGTATCAAATCGTGCAAAAAGAAGCTTTGAACGCATTTTCAAAAGGGGATGAGGGTAATTTTAAAGAAAATATGCGCTCGCACTTAAATGATGAAGAACTTTGCGAATGTTTTGATGAGAAAAAATATTTAAAAAATATTGATGTTATTTATTCACGTTTTGGGCTTTAAAATAAAAAGCAGCCTGAAAAGGCTGCAATATCTGAACAATAGAGGAGGAGAATAACAGAGTAATGCTTCTTTAATTAAGCAAAAATGTTTAAGGGTTCCCTATCTTCTTTTTTTCTTTTTTTTTGAGGTCTGTATGCAAACGGGTTAGAGCCTTTTGCATCTTTGTTAAGGTTTGCAATTTGGTACAAGTCAACTCTTTGAGATTGAGGTTCAACGATGTTAACTGCTTCAACTTCAGAGTTAGCAGGTACAAAAAGCTTGCCTTCAACATTTTTTACGACATTGTTGCCGCCGTATAGTGCGCTTGCTGCTTGAGAGTTTAGGTAAGTTGTGTTGATGTTTTGAGTGTTTATACCTGATTGTGTGATAGCAATTTGTCTTTGTAATTCAAGGCTTGTTTTTGAATTGTAAAGATCAACACCTAATGTAGGACGTTTGAATTGAGATAAATCAGCTTTTGATAAGTCGATTGTTTTTTCTGCTGCGCGAGAAAAAATTTCGCCTGATACTTTTGCAGCGTTTACGCTGTCGATGCCTGCAAATAAATTCTGATTTAATCCAAGTCCTGAAACACTCATTTTGTTTCTTTCTACTCCATTGTTCCTTATGTAATACTTATCGACTTGTTTTTTAAAATATTTAGGGTTTAGCTTTATCTTTGTTACATATATTTACAATAGTTGTTTATTTTAATTTTCTTTGAGTTATAATTTAGGAAAAGGAATTTGACCGAGCATGATTTTAAAAACGTCAAAATTTAAATATAGCAAATAAAAGAAAGGTTTTTGCCTTTCTTTTTTTATGGGTAAAAATGAAAAAAATTCAAAAAGGAAGTATTAAAAAAATAGAAAAAATTGCACTTGACACTTTTGTGCTTGAAATAAGTTCAAATATTCAAGAAGCACACTCGGGTCAGTTTATTTCAATTCTTTGTCCGCCAAAGACTCTAAGACGCCCTTTTAGCATAAAAGGTTTTAAAGACGGTGTAATTGAGGTATTTTTCAAACTGAAGGGCGAGGGTACAAATTACATAAAATCTCTAAAAGTTGGCGATAGCGTTGATTTTATGGGGCCATTAGGACAAGGCTTTAAAATTGAAAATAAAAAATCTCTACTTGTAGGTGCGGGGATTGGCATTGCGCCAATGTTATTTTTAAAAGATGAACTAAATGCCGCAAATATCAATAATTTTCTTATAACGGGTTTTAAGGCCCAAAGTGAGGTCATTTATGGTTCTGATAAAACAGTCATCGGCGGTAGTGTAATTGATTTTTTACCTGAAATTATTGAAAAATTCAAACCTGAGGTAATTTACTCCTGCGGGCCTGAAATTGTACTTAAACTTGTAGGTAAGACGGCTCAAGAATATAATCTTGATGCGCAAATAGCAATGGAAAAAGTTTTTGCTTGTCAGGTCGGTGTTTGTAGAGGATGCGTTATTAAAATTTTAAAAGACGGCAAAGTGCAAAATGCTACAATTTGCCATGATGGCCCTGTTTTTGATGCAAAGGCGGTAGTATGGGAATAAAGATTGCAAATTTTGAAATGAAAAACCCGATAATTGCAGCCTCGGGCACTTTTGGATATGCAGATGAATATGAAGATTTCTGCGATGTATCTAAAATAGGCGCTATTGCTACAAAAGGTATTACTCTTGAACCGCGTTTGGGTAACGAGGGAGATAGAATTTTTGAAACGGATTGCGGAATGATTAACCGCATTGGGCTTGAAAATATTGGAATTGAGCGTTTTGTGGAAGAAAAAATCCCTCTTTTAAAAAAGAAAAATATTGCATATATTTTGAATACCGCAGGAAGCAGCTTTGAAGATTATGCAAAAATGGCACAAATTGCAGACAAAAACGGAATTGAAGCTATCGAGCTAAATGTTTCCTGTCCTAACGTAAAATCAGGCTGCTTAGAGTTTGGTGTTGATGCAAACTCTTTGTATGAACTTGTTTTGGGCGTAAGAAAAAATTACGGAGGTTGTTTAATTGTTAAATTAACTCCAAACGTAACAAGCATTGAAAATTTAGCACTGGCTGTTCAAAAAGCCGGCGCTGACGCAATAAGCGCAATTAACACCCTGAAGGGTTTAGGGATAAAAATAGATTTTATTAACGGAAAGTTTTATAAAAAAGAAGTCCAAGGCGGGCTTTCAGGAAAATGTATAAAACCTGTTGCACTGAGTATGGTTAAACGAATTCGCACAGTCACAAAACTGCCTATAATAGGCATGGGCGGTATTTCTTGTCTGTCAGATTTATTTGAATTTATGTATGCAGGCGCTGATGCTTTTGAGGTCGGTACTCAAAACTTTACACAGTGTGATGTGTGTAATACTTTGGCAGATGAGCTTGAAAACTTTATAAAAACAAACGGTTTTAAAAATTTTGCAGATTTAAAAGAACAAATTAAGGAGATAAAATAATGCCACAAGTGGACGTAAAACAGTTATTAATCGATTTTGACGGATTATTAAACGGACATTTTTGTCTTACATCAGGTTTGCACTCCGATACGTATTTTCAATGCGCAAAATTATACCAATATCCGCCTGTTGTCAAAACAATCGCAGGCGAGCTAGCTAAAAAACTTAAAGACATTGATTTTGAAACGGTTGTATCGCCTGCAATCGGCGGAATAATTTTTGGTTACGAAGTTGCTGCAGCTACAGATAAAAGAAATCTTTTTGTTGAAAGAAAAGATGGTGAAATGCAACTAAGACGCGGATATAAACTTAAAAAAGGTGAAAGAGTTTTAATTGTTGAGGATGTAATTACAACCGCAAGGACAATTTTTGAAACCATAGAAGCGCTTAAACCTTTTGAAATAGAGGTTGCAGGAGTGGCGTGCATTGTGGACAGGTCAGCAGGAAAACTTAAAGACAAGTTAGACATTACATCCCTTCTTCAGGTTGACCCTGTTACATATACGCCTGAAGAATGCCCCCTTTGCAAACTTGGAATAGAAATTACAAAACCCGGAAGCAGAACAGGCAAGTAAATGAAACATTTAATAGATATTAAAAGTTTAAAAAACGAAGAAATCCTTGAAATTGTTGAACTTGCAAATTATTACGAAAAACATGTACCAAACGGTGCTCAAAAAAAGAAACACAAAGGTTCAGTTGCACTTTTGTTTTTCGAGAATTCAACTCGCACAAGGTTTTCGTTTGAGATGGCGTCAAGAAAATTAGGCTTTGACGTATTTAATTTTGAAGCACAAAAATCCTCTATTTTAAAAGGCGAAGGTTTTTTTGATACTTTGAATAACCTAAATGCAATAGGCTGTGATATTGCAGTTATAAGACATTCGCGCGAAGGTTTTATTGAAGAACTTGCCCAGAAAGAGTATGCTTACGGGCTTTCGCTAATTAATGCCGGCGAAGGTAAAAGCGCGCATCCCACGCAAGCTTTGCTTGATTTCTATACTCTTACAAAGCATTTAGGTAATGTTGAGGGTAAAAAAATTGTTATAGTCGGCGATATAGTTCACTCGCGCGTTGCAAAATCAAATATAGAACTGCTTTCGCGCTTTGGTGCACGAATTGTTTGTTGTTCGCCTGATTATTTTGAAGACTGGACACTGGAGCATATAAAATACGAACCTAACATAAATCTTGCACTTAAAGACGCAGATGCGGTTATGGGGCTTAGAATTCAAAAAGAAAGGCTTGAAAACAAAGTTCCTTACAATGAATATATAGCTGATTATCAAATTAATGAAAGTAATATGCCTGAAAATGCAATATTAATGCACCCCGGGCCGGTTAATCGAGATGTTGAAATTTCAAGTACATTGCTTGATAAAAAAGGAAATGTAATAATCGAGCAGCCAAGAAACGGTGTATTTGTGCGTATGGCGGTATTAGATTTGATTTTTGAGGGAGTTCAAAGGTGAAAATAGTTGAAATACCTGCTTTTATAGATATGCATGTTCACTTTAGAGAACCTGGCTTTGAATATAAAGAAACAATCGAAACAGGTTTAAAAACAGCTCAAAAAGCAGGATATGAATTTGTTTGCACCATGCCTAACACAAAACCTGTTTGCGATAATGCGGACACTTTAAATTACATTTTAGAAAAGTCAAAAGGTTATTCTTGCAAGCTTTTACCTGTTTGTGCCGTTACTAAAAATTTAAATTCTGAAGAATTGGTTGATTTTGAGGCACTTGAAAAAGCAGGTGCCGTTGCTTTTTCAAACGACGGGTTGCCGATTTTAAACCACAGTGTTTTTTATAACGCCTTAAAAAGCGAAAAATTAATTCTCTCGCACCTTGAGGATGAAACAAAGGAAGCAATTTGGCAAATTCAAATCTTTGAAGAAGTTGTGCGCGAAGGTTTTTCTCCGCGTCTGCACTTTTGCCATATTTCAAAAAAATCTACACTTGAGGCAATAAAAGCGGCAAAAGCCCGCGGGTTAAAAATTACCTGCGAAACTGCTCCGCATTATTTTACCTTTACAAAAGAAAACGTAACCGACACAGGCGTTTTCAAAATGAATCCTCCGCTTGGCGAAGAGTCTGACAGGCTTTTTGTAATTGACTCGGTTAAAGACGGCACAATAGATGTTCTTTCAACCGACCATGCTCCTCACGCTAATGAAGAAAAATTGTTGCCCTATGATAAATCTCCAAACGGAATAACAGGACTTGAAACTGCATTTTCACTGACTTTTGCACAGTTTGGACTTGAAAAAACCATTGAATTAATGGCATACAACCCAGCTAAAATTTTAGGAGCGGAAATTAAAGGGAAAAATAAGTTTGATTTACAGT
>CALUYC010000004.1 GCA_944324895.1 Candidatus Gastranaerophilales bacterium | reverse complement strand
AGCTGGTTTTCCTGATGAATAAGCTGCTTTAACCATTCCGGGACCGCCTGTAGCTAAAATCATATCGATTTTTGGGTGGTGCATTAATTGGTTAGATAATTCAACTGTAGGTTCATCAACCCAACCGATAATGTCTTTTGGTGCACCTGCTGCAACTGCTGCATCAAGAACGATTTGAGCAGCTTTAATTGTAGCTTTTTTTGCTCTTGGGTGTGGTGAGAAAACAATCGCGTTTCTTGTTTTAAGAGCGATTAAAGATTTAAAAATAGCTGTTGCAGTCGGGTTTGTTGTAGGAACAATACCTGCTAAAACACCGATAGGTTCGGCTACTTTTTTAATACCGTTTACTTTGTCTTCTTCGATAATGCCGCAAGTTTTGCAGTTTTTGTATTTGTTGTAGATATACTCAGAAGCAAAGTGGTTTTTAATAACTTTATCTTCAACAATACCCATGCCTGATTCTTCATGAGCCATTTTTGCAAGAGGAATTCTTGCTTTGTTTGCAGCTAGTGCTGCAGCTCTAAAGATTTTATCAACTTGTTCCTGAGTGTAAGTTGCATAAACTCTTTGTGCAACTTTTGCTCTTTCAATAACTTGATCTAAATCTTCAGCGCTTGTAACCAGTTGACGAGGTTCTTCGTTTTGAACCTTTTCAATTTCCATGTTTTCTTGTGTCATGTTCTTCTCCTTATTACATAGCTCTTTTTTTGATTGCTTTTTTCCGAAATTAAAAAACATTTTTTCTCCGATTTATTTGTGATTTATTTCACAATATGATTTTAAAACAAATTAATCTAAATTGCAAGTGTATTTTATACACATTTTTAAAACTTTATATAATTTTAATATTAAGTTAACAACTTTTTACTTTGAGATTTCGAGTTTTTTGATAAAATGTTTTTGGTGAAGTATGATAAATCAAATCACTTTAAGCGATATATTTATGGTTTTGGGCTTTTCGCTCTCACTGTATTCATGCGTTTCTAACGATGTTATACAGACCTTGGGTACTTTTTTAAGTACCACACGCGAAAAACCGGCATGGATAATTTGGCTTTTTGCAAGTACCGTCTTGGTTTTAACTTTTGTTTGGGGTTGGTATATTGACGATGGTGATATGGCTTTTGGCAGGCTGGACAGAATACCGTTTGCACAGCAGTTTTACTGGTGGCATGTTCTTCCGCCCGTCATACTTATATACTTAACAAAAAAAGGCATTCCTGTTGCAACGGCATTTTTGATTTTAAGCGTATTTTCATCGGGAACCGTCATAAGCCTTATGCTTGCAAAGTCTTTTTTAGGCTATATAATGGCGTTTACAATTTCAATAGTTTTATATTTTATAATTTCAAGACCTCTTGAGAAAAAATTCTTGTACACCAAGGGCAAAAAAATCTCTAAATGGTGGTATGTTACAAAGTGGAGCGCAACGGCATATTTATGGTCAATGTGGCTTATGCAAGATGCAGCAAACCTTTATGTGTATTTACCAAGAAAACTAGATTTTGCCCAGATGATTGTAACTTTGGCAATATTTGTTACTTTTCTTGGCTGGATAGTCTATAAGCGCGGGGGCGAGATTCAAAATATTGTGAAATTAAAAACGAATACGCAAGATATTCGTTCCGCTACGATAATTGATGTCACATATGCTTCAATACTTCTTTATTTTCAAAATGTAAATAATATACCAATGTCGACAACCTGGGTGTTTTTAGGGCTTCTTGCAGGTAGAGAAATTGCCATGTATAACAGATTGAGATTTGAAACCCAGAAAAAAGTTTACAAACACGTTGTTAAGGATTTTACAAAGGCACTTATAGGGCTTGTTGTTTCAATGGTTGTTGTGTGTTTAATTAATCATTTTGATTTAATTATAAAAGTAATACATACGTATTTACATCTTGATTAGTTCTTTTTCTTTACTAAGAGGTTGTTTTGGGGAATTGTCCTCAATGTAACAATATTTGTTTAAAAAATCCGCCATATCAATAGCTTTTGGCGTGTTTTTATTTTTAAATACGTATTTGCTAACAAACATTGAGAATCTAAGGCTCCAAAGGCAAGTAGGGCAAGAGGTTAGGACGATATCGGAATTTGTATCAACTATATTTCGTGCTTTTTTAAGCGAAATTTTACAAGCTAATATCGGATGTCTTATGAAAAAATCGCCCCCAAAACCGCAACAGTCTTCGGCTTTTTCCATTTTTTTATAGTTGATATTTTTAATTGAACCAAGCAAATTTTCAATTTCTTCCATGCCGATGCCCGCGCTTTTTAAATGACAAGGCAAATGATAAGTTACATTTAATTTTTTTTGTGCACAAATTTGTGTATTTTTATATATATCAGTGTAAAATACAAGCTTTTCCTTATTTTTTGGGTTTCTAAAGGGATAATTTTTAACTGCACTAAAGCAAGTTGCACAATTAAAAACAACAACATCTGCTTTTTCAATTATCTTTTCATTGTATTCAACAATTTTTTTATAGATGTCTTCTCTCCCCTTGGTTAAATACGGTAGGCCGCAGCATTTAAACTCCCCGTTTGCAAGTTTTGTGCCTTTTATATGGAATTGTTGTTTTAGTTTTTTTGCGATACAGCCCTCAAAGTATAATATTTTCGAGTTTTTGTCGTATCTGGGAGATTTTTTTTGTATTGCAAAAATGCTCAGCAGGGAAAGTTTAAGATTAAAAATAAAATCGGATGTTAAAAATTTATTTAAAGTACTTAGTTTTTTTTCTTTACAAAAGACATTTGTTGTGTCTACTCCTGAAGGGCAGTTGAGTTTGCATTTATCACAATTTAGGCATAAATCCAAATTGTTTAAGATTTTACCGTTAAGTTCTAAATCGCCTTTTTTTAGTCCCCAAATTTGCATTAATTTTCCGCGTGCAGTTGTTTTTTCATCTTTTACTTCTTTGTATATCGGACAAACACCCTGACACAGACCGCAGCGCGAACACTTTAGAATATTTTGTTTTACTTCGTCATTATGCATAATTGTAGTATAATGCAACTATGAAACAAGCTCAATCTGTTCTTGAATTTACAATAATAGTGGCGTTTGTACTTGTGTTTATAAGTATATTTTTAAACAGTTTCAAATTAAAAGGTATCGAGCAACAGGCAACTTTTGGTGTTAAAGAATCAGGTGCAAATACTGTTGTTGTGCCACCAATGACTCCTTAGAGGTAAATATGAAAAGTGCAAAATTAAT
>CALUYC010000003.1 GCA_944324895.1 Candidatus Gastranaerophilales bacterium | reverse complement strand
CTCATTACTTTATGAGCGGCGTGCATGGCGGCAGACGTCAGGAAGTTATCCAAATGTACACAGAGCTTGAAGATAACATTAGAAAAGATTTTGCAAAAGGTATAATTGCGCTTTGGCATGATGAAAGTCATTTAAATAAATATATGTTAGATAAAAATCCGCTTATAATTCCACCCCAGTATGCTATTCCTGAAAACTGGAAATATAAAGGTTACACAAAAAATCGAAAAGGTTTACTGTTAAATAAATTGCACTGGAAATATGGCGGACATTCTTACTTAAGGGGTATTACGGACAAAAAAATCACACCCTTGAAATACTGGATATCAAAAATAACCAACATTAAATTCTAGGGGTTAATTTCGGAATTTCTCACAATCCGCATAAAATCACTAATTCGTGACTTATTAAGAAAAAATAAGGGGTACATTTTTATATACCACAAAATTTGGCAAATTCTGTTGTGCATAAAAAGTACCGAGTTTTTCATCATGTTTTGACTTTTATCATCTTTAAACGGAGTCATTAAAAAGTATTTCCAAAACATTTCGCGATAAACATTGTAAAAACCGACTTTCCAAGGTTTTACACCTGCAAAATGTGCTATAACTGGGTTAATATCATTTGAAAAATAGAAATTATAAGTAATAAAGTTAAATTTTTTATCCATGCGTTTAACATGTCTATATAAAACTGCATTTAATACGTCTTGATCAGAATAGTTGAGTTTTTGCCAATTTTGTTTTAAGTAATCAAACATCTTATCCTGAATATTTTCATGACGCATTTTTTTAAGATTAAACAAACAAACACCTGCGTTAAAGTAAAAATCGTCTCCTGAAAACTCAAAGCCCATGCGCTTAATATGTTCATTTGAACCTAAATCCTTAACACAAGCAGCATATTGGTCTTCATTTAAATCTACATTAAACAGCTCCCAAAGACTGCTTAAGACAATTAAGTCACAATCCAAATATAAAATTCTATCAGCATTGGGCAAAAGTGAAGGCAACATCAATCTGTACAGAGTGGGTATTGTTACGTTCTTGCACACACCATTATTAAAATAAGGCTCAAATATTGCTTTATCAATTTTATGAAAAATGACATTACCGCAGGATGCAAGTTTTTCAATATTCTCGTCAGTTAAGTTTGAATACAAAATATGAAAAATAAGTTCCTCATCGTCGCTTTTATTGCAATTTGCGCTACAAATGACAGTTGAAGCATATTTTGCATAATTATCATCAGTTGATAAACATAATTCTAGCTTTTTCATATGTTTATAATATCATAAAAAAAACGGGGTAATCTGTATGGAATTAAATCCAAAAATAAGCGTTATTATGCCTGTGTATAATACTCCTGAGGAAGAACTCAGAGAGTCTATTGAAAGTATTTTAAAACAAACTTTTAGTGATTTTGAGTTTATAATTATAGACGACTGTTCCAAAAACAATGTTAAATCAGTAATTGACAGTTACCATGACAACAGAATAAGATACATTAGAAATCAGAAAAATTTAGGGGTAACAGGGGCATTAAACGTGGGTATAAATAACTCAAGAGCAAATTTTATTGCAAGAATGGATTCTGATGATATATCATTACCCCAAAGACTTGAAAAACAACTTAAATTTTTAGAAAAAAATCCTAATATAGGGCTAATTAGTGCTAATTTTTTGAAATTTCCAAAGAACGAGGAAATAAAATTACCAACAACAGATGAAGAAATCAAACACACGCTAATATTCTCGCACAACTGCATTTGTCATCCTGCGGTTATGATTAACAGGTCGCAAATCCCGCAAGAGGAGCTAAAATACAATGAAAAAGAAAAAGTCTGTGAGGACTACGGCTTGTGGCTAAAACTTATAAAATATACAAGCTTTTCAAATATAGATGATGTGCTTTTAAAATACAGATGGCATAAAAACAGTATATCCAAAAGAAAAACATTTATCCAAAGCGCAGGTTCACAAAGACTAATGTTTATGGCTCAAGGTGAATACTTTAATACTGACAGCGCTAATGTAATTGCTATTATTGACAAGTACAGTAATAACAATATCGTAACCTCAAAAGACTTAAAACTGCTAATTTGTTTTGTACAGGAAATTATGTATAAACTTAAAGAAAGCGGCATAAAAGTCGGATATTCCCTTAACAGAGTGTTTTTCAAAGATTTTTTGAAAAAATGCGTCAGCGACATCAATTTCATTAAAATACTATTTTCAAAAGAACTTAATGAAATTATCAAACTCACACTATTTGAAAAAATTGGCATGATACTTGGATTTTAGCGCGTCATATTCTTTGAGCGCAACTGTCTGTGAAAAGTAATTGCAAATCTGTGTGCTTCATCTCGAATTCTTTGAAACAAATGTAGTGCGGGAGAATTTAGGGCAAATATAACAGGCTCCGATTTATCAGGCAAAAAGACTTCCTCCTCGCGCTTCGCTAAAGAAACAATATCCAAATCAAGATTCATTTCACGCATGACTTCTATAACGCTTGAAAGTTGCCCTTTTCCACCATCTATAATAATTAAATCTGCAGGCAAAATATCGCCGTTTTTAATCCTTTTAAAACGCCTGCGTAAAATTTCTCTCATGCTTTTAAAATCATCAACTTCACCCTTTTTAATAGTTTGAAGTTTATATTTTCTATATTTTGATTTTTTAGGCATACCGTTTTCAAAATAAACACCTGATGCAACAGTATTTGTACCTTGTGTATGAGAAATATCGTAACACTCGATGGTATGAGGAAATTTGCGCAAATTTAATTTCTCCATAAGGTAAGTGCCTACTTCATTGTAGTCATTTTGGATATTGGATAACTCTTTTAGTTTTGCTTGCTCTAAATTAAATTGTGCGGTATTCTGTGCCATATTAAGCATTTCTTTGTCACGAGCGGATTTTGCCACATTAATTACAACATTTTTACCCAGCCTGCCGCTTAACCATTTTTCGTATAACTCAACATCGTCAAGCGTTTGCGATAAAGTAATTTTAGCGGGAATTTCCGTATCAGTAATAATAGCATAATATTCTCTTAATACGGCCTGCATAATTTCATTTACGTCATTATTGTGCGAATTTGCATAATGAGTAAAGGTAAAATCTTTTTTATTAATGAGTCTGCCTTGTCGCACCTGTAAAATTGTAGCACAATACAAAGAGTCAGATTTAACAATACCGACATAATCCTGATTAATGCGCGTATTTTCACTAACAACCTTTTGTTTTTCCATGGTCTTTTTAATATCATTATAGCTGTCGCGGTATCGTGCAGCTTTTTCAAACTCAAGGTTATCACTGGCTTTTTTCATTTCGGCTTCTATGACTTTTAAAAGCTCATTTTGTCTGCCTGATAAAAATAATTCAACATCTTTTAAAATTTTCTTGTAATCATCGCTAGAAATTAACTTTTGGCAAGGTGCACAACACTGTCCGATATCATAATAAAGACAAGGTCTTGATTTAAACTTTGGGGTTTTACATTTTTTAAGAGGGAAAATTTTACCCAATGTTTCTAATGTACAATACATGGCGCGAGAATCTGTGTAAGGTCCAAAATATTTTCCCTTGAGCATATTTTTATTTGCTTTTCGAACAACCGTAATCCTAGGATATTCCTCATCCGTTATTAAAAAATATGGGAATTTTTTATCATCTTTTAATAATATGTTATATTTAGGCTTGTGTTTTTTAATAAGCTCGGATTCTAGAATTAAAGCTTCAACCTCAGAGTTAACGACAATACACTCCACGCGAACAATTTGAGGTACCATGACTTGCAACTTAGGCGAATCTTTTTTGCCCACAAAATAACTGTTAACCCTGTTGTAAAGATTTTTAGCTTTACCGATATAAATTATCTCCCCTGTTTTATCAAAGTATTGATAACACCCCGGAAGCTTTGGCATAAGCTTAATTTGCTGTTTAATATCACTGCTCATCAATTATTATTTTATCACCAATTTTAATATCAAAACACCCGTTTGCAATTTCCAAAAGATATTTTGTTCCGAAAACTGGTTTTAAAATTAAAAAAGGTGGAATATTATTTTTGTACGCTATTACATTAAAATTGTCATCTAAAAAAACAGCATCAAACCTAAAAAAACAAAAAAGCGTATGAATCCAAAAGGCATTTTTAAAAATAAGGATTTTTCTGCCCTTTGGTTTAGCACAGAACATAAACCCCAAAAATCTTTTTAGAAAGGACTCTTGCAAAGAAATATCAGCATCTATTAGTTTATTGTTTAAAAATATTTTTATGTTTTTATTCATAACACTAGTATTTTATGCAACATCTGATATAATAAATATATAATACTATATAAGTAGTAACAAATCAATCGCATACATTCTAAAACGGACTTTTCACAATCTGCATACTAAAATGCCAAGGAGGCACAATATATGATACTTGAATACAAAATAGATGAACTCAATGTACAAAGCGCATGGCTAAAAACGCTTTATGACCTTGTTGATGAATTAAACTGCAAGTGTCAGACATTTTTTGAGGAAAGCTACAATCCGAAAATGAAATGTTTCGGCTCTGTTCGTATTGTAAAAATTGTCGGCTCAAATTCTATGTTGGGTTGGCTAAAGCTGAGAATGGAAAGATACACACACTTTATCGATTCACTGAACTCGCAAAGCACCAGTTTTTCAACCTCCTTCAACGAAGAAGAATAAAGCACACAAAAAGCCGCCATATACAAGGCGGCTTTTTATTTGCTTGAATTATGCAAGTTTAAATTCAATATTTAAAATTTGATTTGTAGAATAATTTTTCTGTAATTCTTGAATAACAACTTTAAATTTTTCTTTACCTACAACAAGTTCAAAAACGGCATCTCTGTCGTTTCTTGTAGACATTTCAAATTCATGTGCGCAAATTTGAACATTTTTTGATTCCATACCTTTGCCATAAACTGTAGCCGGAACTAAACCTGCTGCTCTTAGTTGTCTTGGGTTCATGTTTGTATCACGCTCTTGAGCGTTTAATTTGATGATGGTAGATTCTGCCATTTTATTTTTTCTCCTAAAAATATTACTTTGATGTTATTCTATTATATGTAGTAAATACTAAAATGCAATTTATCATGAAAATTATTTCAAAAAACTTTATAGAACAAGAAATAAAAAATGTCGGCTTTAGTGATGATTACCTGCAAATAGCACTAAACAAGTACAGACATATTTGTTTTAAAATCTACGACCTGCGCGCATTCGAGGCAAATATTTTAAAACAAACAGCCCTTAGCTGCGATTGCGACTGTGCTGTTCACAAAAATGCAATTAACTGCAAGGTAGAAAAAACCGACTGTATTCTATGCGGAACCATAAGTCAGCTGATAGAAGTCTCACAAAAACTAAAAAAACAACCTCAAAACCTTTCGTTAAAAAATATTTCAAGAGAAATTATTAATCAGATATTTTTATATAAAAAAACTGCAAACACAAAGATTATGGGAATTTTGAATCTGACAGAAGATTCTTTTTCAGATGGCCAAGAATTTTTGGAGTTTGAAAAAGCCTGTATGCAAACTGATAAAATGATAGAACAAGGCGCGCAAATTATTGATATAGGTGCAGAAAGCACAAGACCAAACTCGGAAGAAATACCATATAACATACAAATTGATAAAATATTGCCTGTTTTAAAGTATATTAAAGAAAAACATCCAAACATAACTGTAAGTGTTGATACAAGAAGCTCAAAAGTAGCTCAAGTCGTACTAAATGCCGGCGCACAAATTATTAACGACGTATCAGGCCTTAGATTTGATGATAATATGGCAAAAACAATAGCTGATTTTGATGCAAAAATCGTAATAATGCACTCACGTTCAACACCAAAAGATATGGACAATATGTGCCAATACAACAACCTGATTGATGACATATATTTTGAACTAAAATCACAATGCGACTATGCTTTAAAAAATGGTATAAAACCTGAAAATATCATTATAGATGTCGGCTTTGGTTTTGCAAAAAATTATGAACAAAACATTGAGTTAATGACAAGAATAGAAGAATTTAAAAGTCTTGGCTATGAAATTTTAGCAGGGGTGTCAAGGAAAAGATTTATTCAAAAACTTGCAGACGTAACAAACGCTAAAGAAGCCGATGATATGAGCGCTATTGCAAGTGCATATTTTGCCTCATGTAACATAGACTACATACGTGTACATAACGTTGAAAAAAGTGCAAACGCAATAAAATTCGGTAAAATTTTTAATCAATAAAAAATTTACACTCACTATTATTCTTGCTAGATTTCAAAACCTTTTTAAATACCTCGGAAAAGGGAACAATCGGCGTAAATTTATAACCACAATCCTCACTTAACGAAGCACCCATCATAAAAATTTCTTCCTGAGGGTAATCTCGGCAAATTCTATCTCTATTTTTATGGTTTTTACAAAGTCGGGTTATAGGGTCTAAATAGTTGCATCTAAAAATTAAACCCGTTTCATCTGAGCCTACTACCTCAAGATTTGCATAAAATTCATGCATCCCTTGCAACTTTTTAAAAACATTTTCATCTGTAATAATGTTTTTTCCATGTTTTACATAAATTTTCTCACAACAACGCCCGCAACAGTTACATTTCCCGCTGCGGTAATATTTCCTTTTGAGGATATAAAGGTAATAGAACCTTTTTAATTTATGAAGCAATTTCATTTAAAAAGTCTTCGTTAGATAACAATGAAAAAATGGCATCGTCATCATCGATTGAAATATCACCGTCAAATGCTTTTGCTATTACAAGAGCATCTGCACTTTTATCATCGAAATCACTAAGTGCAAGTTTAGTGAACTTTTTAACATCCATTTCACGCTCATACATTTTTATGGCAGCGTCAGAAATGTTAGACTCATCGACGAATAATCCGTTATCATCATTATCGTATATACCCTGAGAACCCAAAGAAGATATTTTGCTTATACTACTTTGAGATATAGCCTCATTTCTATCATTAGAAATTCTGTCCAGCATGACCCAAGTCCTTATTCATACACATGTATAGTATCCAATATTTAGAATAATTTTGTATCAATCTTTAGGTCTATTTTTTTGTTTTTATGTTATATTAAACAGGTAAGAGAGGAAAATATTATGGAAAATCAAAAACGCGTATTACTTTGTATACTTGACGGATGGGGCATTTCAAACGACACAAAATATAATGCAATTTCAAAGGGTCAAACTCCTAATTTTGACAAATATATAAGTACAATGCCACATACACAAATCCATGCAGATGGAAATAATGTAGGCTTGCCAAAAGGACAAATGGGTAATTCCGAAGTCGGACACTTAAACATAGGTGCCGGCAGAATTGTTTATCAGGAATTAACAAGAATAAATAAAGCCATAGAAGAAGGCGAATTCTTTAAAAATGAAGAATTTTTAAATGCGATAAACCATGTTAAAAAATATAATTCGTCACTTCACATATACGGCTTAGTATCAACAGGTGGCGTACACAGTTCTATCGAACACCTGAAAGCCCTAATTAAAATGGCTGCGCAAAACGGACTTAAAGATGTATATGTTCATGCATTTTTAGACGGTCGTGACACACCCCCGCAAAGCGCCAAAGAATTCTTGGAAGAAATCGAAGGCACGCTTAAACAATACAACTTGCCACCTATTGCTTCTGTTATAGGCAGATACTGGGTTATGGACAGAGATAAACGTTGGGAGAGAGTCGAACGCGCCTACAATGCACTACTTTTAGGCGAAGGAAACAAAGCTCAAAGCGCAGTTGAAGGCTTAGAAAAGTCGTATGAAAACGGCAAAAATGACGAATTTGTAGAACCCATTGTTGTGGGCGGAAAACGAATTGAAGACAATGACGCCGTAATTTTCTTTAACTACAGACCTGACCGCGCAAGAGAAATTACAAGCGCAATAGCACTGAATGATTTTAAAGGTTTTGAAAGAAAAGCAAAAAGAGAAAACATATATTATGTATGCATGACACAATACGATGAAACATTCCCGCTACCCATTGCATTCAAACCCGAGAAATTAACAAACATCTTGGGTCAAGTTTTAGATAATAACAATGTTAAAGAATTCAGAACAGCAGAAACTGAAAAATATGCACACATTACATTCTTCTTTAATGGCGGCGAAGAAGTACCTTTTAAACTTGAAACAAGAAAACTTGTTGCATCGCCAAAAGTTGCAACATATGACTTAAAACCTGAAATGAGTGCTTATGAAGTTTGTGACAATGTGCTTGAAGCACTGGATAACAAGGAATACGGTTTCATACTTGTTAAC
Organism: Candidatus Gastranaerophilales bacterium; assembly: GCA_944324895.1. Classification (GTDB taxonomy): domain Bacteria; phylum Cyanobacteriota; class Vampirovibrionia; order Gastranaerophilales; family Gastranaerophilaceae; genus Galligastranaerophilus. The sequence goes on along the minus strand of CALUYC010000003.1, from coordinate 26,688 downwards.
TTTGCAAACCCTGATATGGTAGGACATACAGGAGTTATGGATGCGGCAATTAAAGCAGTTGAGGCAGTAGACAACTGTGTGGGCAAAATTGCACAAAAAGCACTTGAAAATAATGTTGAAATGATTATAACAGCCGACCATGGCAACGCCGAGTGGATGTTTAATGAACAAACAAACTCGCCACAGACAGCACACACAACAAACCCCGTACCTTTTGTACTGGTTACAAACGATATGAAAGACGCCAAACTCAAAGACACTGGTGCGCTTTGTGATATTGCACCAACAGTGTTGGATTTGTTGGGTATTCAAAAACCTAAAGAAATGAGCGGGAATAGTTTAATACAGCACTAAATAAAACACCCGCTCAGCTGAGCGGGTGTTTTTTTAAACAAAATAGAACCCCAAATATGCCAATCAAAAAAACAACGAACGAAACAATCTGCGCTATAGGTATAGAGCAAATATTTAATACACTGTCTGTTCTAATACCCTCGATTAAAAATCTGCCTACGGAGTATAAAATTAAATAAGAATAAAAAATCATACCGGAAGAATAGTTTTTTAATCTGCGCACAACAAAAAATAAAATAAAAAACGCAAAGATGCACCAAAGTGATTCGTATAAAAAAGTCGGATGAAAATAATCAAAAGAATAGTATTCTAAAGGTCTGTATTGCGGCGCAATATATAGTTTCCAAGGTAAATTACAAGGGGTACCAAAGGCTTCCGAATTAAAAAAATTTCCCCAACGACCAATGGCCTGAGCCAAAACAAGACCTAAAGATATTACATCGGCATATGGCAATATTTGAATTTTTTTAGATTTAAAATAAACAACTCCTGCAAATACTCCACCCAAAATTGCCCCATGGATTGATATACCGCCATGCCAAATTGCAGGGATTTCTATGGGGTTTAAAATATAATAATCAAAATTCAAAATAACATAATACAATCTTGCAAAAATAATGCCCGAAATAATCATAAAAGGGAAAAAATCAAACAAGGCGTCTCTATCGACATTTATAAAATATCTCTTAGCAAAATAGTCAGAGGCAAATACACCCCCTAAAATTGCAAAAAACATTACAACGCCATACATTTTTACTTCATAACTGCCAATAGAAAAAGCGCTAACAAAAGGAGACTGAAACATTATTCCTGAACACCGAAATCAGAAGTTAAATTGTATTTTTGAGCATATTTAGTTGCAGTTTCTTGTAGATAGTTTATTTGTGCCAAAATTTCATCTTTATCGTTAGTTTGCGGTTTTAATTCTAAATATTTGTTATAAGAGTTAACCGCTTGAGCAAGCGTATCAACAAGATATTTTGCATCTTGATCGCTAATATTTTTAAGACCTGATAATTCATCATCATCCTGAGATACAACTTCTACTTCAACTTTTGTTTCGTCAGTTTCATCATCTTCTAAAACCTTAAGCGCATCACCTTCTTGAGCAACAGCTAAAGAATAATACGAATCAGCAAAATCGGGTTTTATTTTAATAGCTTCATTTAATTGTTCTTGCGCTTTTTTAAAGTCTTGTGCACTAATGTATGCAACACCTAAGTTATATCTTGTTTCAAAAACAGTGCCGTCTAGATCAACACTGGATTCTAATCTGCAAATGGCATTTTGAATATCGCCTTTTTGCATATATTCTTGTGCTTTGTTATTAAGCTCTTGAATTGCAATATTATTTATACAGGCGCTACACAAAACGCTTACAAATAAAATTGCTAAAAATAAAGTGAGTTTTCTCATGATAAAATCCTCTTTTATAAAAATTTTATAATTAAAAATTTAAGCTTGCAACTATGTAAAGAAATAATTAATCCATAGGTCTAGTTCAGCCAGTTAAAGCTTTTTACATAATCATCGGAATTGAGTTTTCCTTTAATTTTTGCAAGGAATAATCTGTAATCATCTCCTGAAATTTCAATTAACGGAATTTTGTTAACATTTTCAATTATTTGAGACTTGGCACCTTCTTTAATTTTATTCCCCGTAATAGTACTTAACAATGTATTCAAACTGGCATTTCCCGCAGCGCCTAGTACGTTACTGACTTTTTTTGAAAGCCTTCCTAAAATTTCGATGTCTGCATTATCATTAATAATGTCATATCCGCCATATATAAATAAACTCAGGTTATTGCCTCTGGAGAATATTTCCAACTTGCTTATTTTTCCGTCATGCACATTAAAATTACCTTTAATTGCAGAAAACTCTCCGGTTTTATAAGGAGTTAAAACCTCGATTAAATTGTTTAGCGTAAGACCTAGAATACCGCTTTTTATGAGATTACCAGCTCTTAACAGATATTCCAAAGAGCCTAACTTAGGCATTTTTCCGTTATTTACGCTAAAATTAACAGTACCTGATACCAGTTTTATATCCTGTGCATTTTCGGGAATTTTGCCTTTTAAGTTAATTCTCGCATTCGTCCTGCCATAAATTTGGTTTTGCAGTCCCAAAAAATTAGCGCTTAATGTGTTGGCATCACAGTCTTCGACAATAGAATCAAGGTCAAAAAGCATTGAGGCAATGTCAAAATTACCTTTTGAAACTACTTTTCCTCCTGCAATGTTAAATTGCATATTATTTATATTAAATATATCACCTGTAGGATTAGAAAAATCTGCAGTTAAATTAGTTGCTTTAATATCATACAGCTCAACTTCATCTGCCGAAGCATGTCCGCTAATTACAATTAAATCTTTTGGCTTTAAAACTATCGGCTGCCCCGGAACAATATCTGACGAACCCTTAGGTAATTGCGAAATACCTTCGATTAGTTGCGAAAGACTTGTTCTCTTTGATTTTATACTCAACCCTTCGACAACAACCGGCAATGTTTGTTTATTTTGCACACTTGCACGAATTTCTACATCAGAATCAAAACTTTTTCCTTGCAATACCGCATTAATTTTATTCTTTGTAACTTCACAATCCATGTCGTTAATTTTCGTACTATACAGCGGAATATTAATGTTTCTAAAATTAATTTTTCCTGTAGCATGGGGCAAAAGAACATTGCCGTTTAAATTTAAATCACACGTAAACAAACCCTGCTTTAAGACAGATTTTTTAAACAACAAATTAAAAATCTTTGCCGTAACAGGGTTAGGAGTTTCAATTTTAAAATTATTAAAGAATAAATCATTGCCATGTGAATCGACACGTCCATACGCCTTTAGCATTGTAACAGCCGTAGGTTTATTGTTTTGAGAAGGTATATATTTTACATATTTTGCACTTTGTACCTTTGCGGTATTTTTTGTAAAGTCAGACTTAATTTCAAACTCTCTGTCGTACTGCAAATCACCGACGTTAGCGCCCATATAAGAAATATCTGTATCTTTTGGCAAAGTAAGATAAGAAATTAGTGAGTAATTATTAATACCGCCCTTTATTCTGCCTTTGGCACGAACTTCACCCTTTATTTTAAAAGGATAAGTAAGGTATGGGTTAATCAGCATATCAGCTGATTTTTCATCCAAATTAGTCGAAAACATCGCATTAAAAGCGGGTTTTTTCGTTAGATAGTCCTTTGCTGAAGCATTAAAATATATAGGAGTGTTACCATAATTGAAATTAAGAGCCTCAATAAATATTCTATCGCCTGCAAACTTAATGCCGCCGCTTTTTAACAACAAAGGTATTTGTTGCTTTTTATTATACATACCCACATCATTAAAAGACAATTTTCCGTATGGAAGATTTTTTTTGATATTTAAATTTAAATCAAGAAATCCCTTGTAATCAGTAAAATCCGCTAACAAGGTTTTAATAAGCATAATATCTGTATATTGGACAATACTTTGAAGATTATTTAATGATAAAGAATTTGCACGAACTTTTAAATTTGCTTTAGGTTTTTTTAAAAAATTGTCTATACTGCCGTTTGTGTATATATCTGCACCAAAGAACTTAACATGCGAATTTAAGATATTTACCTTGTTATCATTTGCGAAATATTTCCCGCTTATAAAACTTATATTCTCAGATTTATTCGAATTTAAAGGAGTAAAACTACCCTCGACAGAAAGTTTTGAAAAATCAATCTTATTATAATCAGCAGGTATGACGCCGTTTATTTTTCCTTCGGTGTTGAAAATAAAGTCTAAAGATTTCACAGGAGTACTTGTCAATAAAAATTTCAAGTCATTATTTTCAAAGTAATTTTGCGCTTTTATTACGTCGCAAAGTTGTGAAAAAAGAAGCGAATTAATACTACCTTTAAGATTTAATTTTAACTTAGCATCTTTGTCTGATAAATCTTTTGTCAAAGGGCTGATTACACCCGAAATAGAAGATTTAGCCCCCTTAAAAAGAGCATTAATATCGACTTTAAAATCATCGTCAAAAGATATTTTGCCTTTTGAGTCGGTAAAAACAAAATTTGGAATAAAAACAGCGTTTACGTTCTTTAAAATAATTTCACCGCTTGGTTTAATATCATTTAAAAAATTCATGCCCTCAAGGCTTTTTGCCTTTCCGTCGAATTTTACAATTAAATCTGTTTTACCGTTGGCAGACTTTATAAAGGATAAATCTCCGCTAAATGGCTTTATAATAGGGCTGGTTTTGGCAATATTTAAAACATGTAAGACGTTAATATCGGTAATATTTGCCGTAACATTTAAATTGTTATAGTCGTCAGCAAAGCCCGATAAAGTAAAATTGCCGTCATTCATTTTTGCACTTGTGTTTAAAATATTTATGACTTTTCCGTTAAAATCTAGCTCGATTTTTCCGTTTTTAAGCACAGTATTTAACCCCTGCATTGAAGCAGTAATATTGTGAGCAAAAAACTTACCGTCAACAATAGCATCATAAATAGTACCTTTTGTTTTAATATGAATTTTTCCTTTACCGGCAAGTTTCATGAAAGGTACAGGGCCAAGTTTAAAGCCAATTACCCTTTGAACCGGAACTAAATATTTATGTGCAAAAGCTAAATCTACGCTGTCAGATGAAATCACTTCATAATTACCTGATTGTTTACCGTATATCTCAGAATACCCTTTAACGCTGACATACTGATTATTTGGACCAGGGACATACACATCAACATTTACTTTATCTCCGATAAAATCACAATCAACATGGGCAGTATCAAAACCTATTGGTCGAGAAAAAAGATAAATATCATAAACCTGAGCTTTGCCATTGATATTAGGCTGCAAATAATTTCCCGAAATGACAACATCGGCATCAACTCTGGCATGAGGATTTGCATTAATTAACTCGTTTATAAGATCGGTTTTATAAACAACCAAACCAGCAGGAATAAGCTTAATAAAGCGCATAAAATCGCTGTTTACAACATTTACTCTAACATCAGGTTGTGGTTTTTTGGTTTTGTAATTTTTTATTTTTCCATCAAATGTAACGTTAATATCTTTTGATTTAAAAGTAGATGTAATAATATCTGCAAAATTTTTCTTTGCAATAAAATTTAAGTTCAAATCAGACGGTTCTAAAAGTTTCACTGCACTCTTTTTTTCATTAAGGATAAAATCAAGATTGATTATTTTAGGTCTGAATTTTAGCGAATATTCACTATTGGTCGAGTTTTTCTTAAAAAGAATATCGGTTTTAAAATCAAATTCGTTAAATTGAAACTTTAAAAATTCATTAAAGTACGGCTCAAAAAGTTTTAAATCTACATTATTAGCAATAACGTCAAAATTTGTATCCTTTGAATCTAAATATTTGTTAGCAGGCAAACGAGTGCTTATAAAAGTGTTAAAATTAGTAGCGCTACACTTATCCGTCAAAGTATCGCAAATTTGTAAAGTAGCGTCAATATCGGTCTTTACACTTTGCGGACGGTTATTAACATCTGCAAAAAAATTGTTTGATTTAAAAACAATATCTCTTTCATTTTTTTCATCAATAAAATTAAATGAAAGTTTATCAAATTTTATACAGGAACGCTTAAACTTAAAATTTATGGGAAAATCTCGAGTACCGTTAATGTATTTTTCAAAATTAAACCTTCCGTTTTTATCTCTGTTAACATTAATTTGCAAATCATGCGATGATAAAAGAGAAATATCAATTTGCTTAAACAACAAAGGCAATATCTTAATTTGTAAACTGGCATTCTTTGCTGAGAAAACATATTGATTTGTATCAGGTTGAATAACGCCAATGTCACTTGCAGCAAGGAAAATAGATAAATTGGGCAAAGTTCTTATTTTGGAATTTTTAAGTACAATATTGAGCCCCGTTTGTTTTTTTACAAGTTTTTCAATTCTTTCGGCTGTAAAAAAATTACTGGCAAAAAAACCCACAAGAAAATATAAACAAATACAAAGTGATAAAAACACACCAATAAAAGCTATGAACTTTTTGTTAAACAGAAGTTTTCTGAAATCCATATGAATATTATACTATCAGTAAGTAAAGTTGGTAAAAATCTTCATAAATTTTAATTTCTTTTGCAAAATTAAAAAAATGACTTAATATTATAAGTATGAAAAGAATACTTTTGACAATAGCCATAATGGCAATAACAATATCCGCCCTATGTGCATATTGCCTTGCAAATACAGCCAAGTTAGATAAAGGAGCTTTTATACTGGTTTACACAAAAAAGACCTTATCTACAGACACGCTGCAAGAGGGCGATAGGGTTTATTTTATATCACCTGCCGACGTGTGGGTTAATGAAACCAACATAATTCCGAAAAACACTATATTCACAGGTTATGTTAGCATGCTTAAAATGCCAATAAAAGGTGTTAATGCAGCAATTAAGTTTAAAATAACACATTTAACATTACCAAACGGCGAAACAAGAGAATTAAACGGATATATTTCAAACGGGAAAAGTGACATTATAGGCGGGGAAATGACACCACCCGCGTCATATAATAAAATGACGCATTTATACCAATCACGTTGGCATTGGTCGGGCACAACACAATGGGTGCCAAGCGGAGAATACGAATACGGGCAACACAGGGGCGTAAAACCTGGGCAAAATTTGTTTGTTGTTCTTGAAAACCCTTATATAGTTATCGAATAATATAATCTTTACTAACTGAATTTATAGTGTATATTAAAATAAGAATTAACGGAGGAGACATGAAAAAATTACTTACAAAAAATATTGCTGTAGTAATTTGCGCGTCACTAACAGTATTCTCTAGCGCAGCTTTTGCTGCAAGCAATTATTCATATGATATTAACACAAACAGTAATAATTACAGCACACTACAAGGTCAGGTAGTATATGTGCCCGTTGGTACAACAACAAGTGCAATAATCTCTCAGAACTTAGATTCTAAAACCTGCACAAAAGGAATGAGTGTTTATGCTACTTTGAACAAGGATTTCACTTACAATGGAATTCAAATAGCGCCGTCAGGCTCAACATTAAACGGAACAGTAGTAAAATGTAAAAAAGCAGGTATTGGCAACCGTAACGGGCAAATTCAAATACGATTTACAAGCATAAGAACACCATCAGGTCATAGCGTACCTGTTAGTGCAATGATTGCAACAACCGATAAAAGCGGAGTACTAAAAGGCGGCGCAACAATGGACAGTGCTAAAGACTATGGTAAAAATGTAGCAATAGGAGCCGCAGGCGGAGCTGTCTTAGGTACCGCAATGGGGCCTCTATCAGGTGGCGAAGTTGGCAAAGGAGCAGTTTACGGCACTGCAGTCGGCGGCGGATTGGGCCTTTTAAATGCAGCAAGGCAATCCGGTGAAGATGTTCAAATACCTGCGAACGCAGTAATGGACATATATTTTGATCAGCCAATAACATTAACCGCACCCAAGGGTTATTAATAAAAATAGTAAACCGGCTAATTTAAATTAGCATTATTTATCTAACAATAAACTCAATGAATAAAAAAGAGAAATTATGACAAAACTAAGAGACAGATTCTATATTGACGACTCAGACGACTTAATGGAAGGTGAAATCAAGACCCTTCCCAACAGTTTTGAAGATGACAGCGATGAATTATCACTGAAAAATTCACTGGTACTTTCTGCCATATTGCACCCGATAGTATTTTTCATTGTTTGGGCGCTTATAACATATGCAATAAGTCTTAATTTCTTTCAAAAACCACCTCTTAAGCCAAGAGACATAGAGTTTGTAATTACACAAAATGAAGCACCACCAATCAATAAAAATACAAAATATCGCTCTGACAGAAATTCAAGAGCAGGTGGAATTCATGACCCTAAACGCAAGGTGTCATTACCAAGTGCGCCATCAAAGCCCGCACCAAAGTCGGTTTCTTCACCTTCGGTTGCGCCAAAAAAGGTAACCCAACCCAAAAAACAAGCAGCTCAACCGCAAAAGTCGCCTGTTAAAAAACAAGTCGCACAGGCGCCTAAAGCTCCGCAGAAACCACAACCTGCAAAGGCACCGTCACCAATGTTTAAGCCCACACTTAAACCTTCGGTTACACCGCCAAAAACACAAGCACCTAAATTGTCACAGGTACCCAAAAGCCCGTTCTCTGTTGCAGTACCTAAAAGCACAGCACCGGTAGGGCCTGCTCCAAGCTATGGCTCAAAATCAGGCGGAACTACTTCAAGCGGCGGCAGTGCGTCAGGAACATCAAAAGGCTCGGGAATGCCCGCACCTCAATTCTCTGCCTCAAAAGGCGGTACAAGCTCAGGAGCATCAAGAGGCTCAACAGGTTCGCGCGGCTCCGGCTACTCCGGTGGCAACATTGGTAATCCCGGACCCGGTAATCCATCGGGCCCACCCGGAATTGATGCAATAAGACAACCCAACTGGGGTCCTTATATGCGCGATTTAGAAGCAAGAATAAAAAGAAATTGGAATCCGCCTAAAGGCGATCAAAGCAAACGAGTAGTTTTGTTGTTTAAAATTGGTCGTGACGGTAGACTGCTATCAATACAAACAGTCAGAAGCTCAGGACAACCGCTATCCGATGCCGCTGCAAAAGCAGCTGTAGAGCTTACTGCACCATTTAAACCGCTGCCGCCTGAATTCAAAGGCAGTAGTATAGATATCGAGTTTACATTCGACTACAATGTACTTGGCGCAAGTTACAGATAAAAACAGAAAAATGAGGATATAACTATGGAACTATTTTTAGAATCAATTAAAATGGATTGGCCGGTACTAACACCGATATTCATTTGTTCAATTCTTACTATTGCGGTTGCAATCAACAGATTTTACTACTACAAGAAAAATGACCGCAACATCGGTGAATTTATCCAAACATTACAAAAAGCATTAGTTAAAAATAACATAGGTGCAGCTCAAAGAGCATCAGTTCAGCTTGGCGGCATAATAAGTGAAATGGTTGATGAAGGTTTAAGAATATACACTGAACAACGCACAGGATTTTCAAGAGCATACGATATCTCTGCAAGTTTAGCTACAAGAAAACTTGAAAAAGGCCTTACTGTTCTTGGTACAATCGGCGGTGTAGCACCGTTTCTAGGTTTGTTTGGTACGGTTGTACGTATCCTGTACACCTTCCAAGATTTAGCCGTACAAGGAAACCAATCAGCCGCAGTTGCAACAGGTATTGCTTCAGCACTTATTGCAACAGCATTTGGTCTTGGAGTCGCAATAGTTGCAGTTGTTTTATATAACTATTTCCAAACCGTAGTGTCACGTTTTGAAAGCGACTTTAAACTTATAAAACTTGTATTCTTGAGCTTTATTGACTCTGATGAAGAAGTAAAAGTTGATGAATCGGGTACAATAGCTCTTTAATTTGAGGTAAAAATGGCTATAAAAGTAAATGCTGACGGGAAAAAACCCGTATTCAACGAAATTAATATAACACCTTTAACGGATATCTTTTTGGTACTGTTGATAATCATGATGGTTATTGCGCCTAGTTTTCAGACGCTCGATAAAAACATAACCATACCTGAAATCAATTCGGGCGTCAGTATTGAAGAAAAAAATGCCACAGTATCCTTGACAAAGGAAGGCGAACTATTTTTAAACGGAGAAAAAACAAGCCATGATGCACTGGAAGGTGATTTGGCCGCACTAATTGCAAATATGGAGAAAAAAGAAGTTGTTGTAAAAGCTGATGAAAAAGCCAAAAGCTCTGATATTATGCAAATTATGCGCTCTGCACAAAATGCAGGCTTTGAAAAACTCGTGGTTGCAGGAGAACCGTTAAGTAAGAAAGAACAAAAAGAACTAAAAGGCAAAGGGGAATAACAATGAGAAGACAAACTTTTAATGAAATCAACATCACCCCTCTAACAGATATCTTTTTGGTATTGCTTATCATAATGATGGTTATTGCGCCAATGCTCGATCAGCAAGGCTTAAATCTTGCAATACCTGATTATGTTGAAAAAACACAAGATACCCCAAAGGAAAATAAAATATTAACAGTAACAGTTAGTGCAGACAATAAATACTATATAGATGAAAACGAAGTGGCGGAAACTGATTTGTTTAATACAATTAAAGAAAAAGCAGCAACGCTGACCGACGGTCTTATGATACAGGCAGAAGGCGACAGTCAACATGGCTGCGTTGTTAAATTAATGGACACAGCCAGAAATGCCGGTGTAAAAAGCATTTCCCTTATGGAGATATAAATATAATAAAGGAGGTATCATGATTTTTAAAAAAATCAAAAGCAGTCCTAAGGCATTGAAAATTCTGCAAATAACCTCCTTGAGCATCTTTAGTATAGCTGCAATTTTGTATTTGAGCTTTCTTTTTATACTGCCAAATGCTATTAATATAAATAATTTCTTGCCGCAAATTAATGCCCAAATTCAAAAACAAAGCGGATTTAAGCTATCGCTTGAAAATCCGAAATTAAAAACAACATGGAGGCTTGGGGTTAAATTTGTTGCGGATAAAGTTTCGATTAAATATACTAATGACGAGGATTTCATAAATTTAAGCAATCCATCGGTTGAAATAAATTTGCCAACACTTCTTTTTAAACATTTAAATTTAGACAAAATCTATGTAAATGATGTCGAATTAGCCCTTATTTTCACAAAAGATAAAAAATATACAATAGAAGAATATATAAATAAAATCATTGAAAACAACAGTACTGATGTTGAAAACTCCGCTAATCAATTACCAATAGAGTTAAAAAACATAAATATTGAAGTAAAAAATACAAAAATTACTTTAAAAGATGAAAATATACTAAAAACTTTTATACTAAAAGCTGACAACTCAAAAATTTCTCTTTCATCTTTGAATGGCCCGTTAAAAATAACAACAACAGGCTATTTGGGCGCAATAGAAAATAAAGACAACTTTGTTGATTTTAATATCAATTTGCAAACTAAATTGCCGCAAATGCAAGAAAATGCCAATAAGCAAACCCAAAAAACGGATTTCAAGTTTGACTTCAATCCTCTTGCAAATTTGGACAAATTTGCCTTTCGCTCAAAACTAAACGTGGATTTAAAAATATCAGACATTGGCGAAAAATTTAGCGCAAAAGGATATGCCAATATAGATGATTTAACGTTAAAAATTAACAATTATTCACTACCATACAGCCATGTAAAAACAACTTTCGACAAAAATACAATAAAAACCCAATCTAATATATACATTTCCAAAGATGAAACGTTAAAAACAAACAATTCTATGTCAATAGGTAAAAAGTCAAAGCTAAATTTGAACATCAAAACAGAAAAAATAAGTTTAGCTAATATTAAAAATTTGGCACAGTCAATTCTTGACATGCTTGCAATTAAAAATGATTTAAAATTAGCAAGCGCAAGCGGTTACCTTAACTGTGATTTTAATCTTATAAGTGACTTAAAAAAAGTTCAGTCATCAGGCAAATTAGAACTTAGGGACGGAAACATTAAATATCCAAAGGCAGGCATAAACCTTAGCAATATAGTCTCACTTTTGGATTTCAGCGACAATAAAATAACAATCAAAGACACTCACGCCTATTTAAACAACTCAAAATTGGCTATATCAGGCACAATAGATTCAAACACAAATACAAACATTAAAATTACATCCGACCCTGTTAAGATTCCCGATGTTATTAAACTGGCAAAAGAATTGGGAATATTAAAAGAAAAAGATATAAAAGACTATAGTTTTAATGGCGGTGTTGTTGTACTGCTTTTAGAATTAAAAGGAGATTTTAAAAATATAATTCCATTGGCAGATATTACGCTTGACAAGCTTGCAATGACAATAAAAAGTCTGAATATGCCTATCAGCATTGAAAAAATAGCTATTAATGCACAACCTGACAAAAAAGATAAAAATAATTTTACGGCAAAAATAGATACAAAAAACTTTAAAGCCACAATGAAAAATCCTGCTTTAAGTTTAAATGCGCCACAGTGCAAAATAAATGCTGACTCAAAAATAATTAAACTTGAGCCCTTTACGCTAAATTTACAAGGCAGCAATATAAATATTTCAGGCAATATAGAAGACTACATGGAAAAAGCTCAAATATTGCTAAATATCAACGGAAATATTGCACCACAAACAATCTTGGCTTTTGTACCCCAACAAAACAAAAAACTTGTGTCTTATCAAGGGCAAATGCCTTTTAATGCAAGTGCCTCAGGAGATATTGAAAATATCAAAATAAACGGCAGTATCACATCAAATCCTAAAAATTACATAAGTCTGATTGATATTAAAAATATTAAAGGTCTTGAAAACAAGTTAAATGCTCAATTAGAAATAAAAAATAACGATTTATTAATTAATACTCTATCAATAAATTCAAAAAATTCCAATATAGCCTCAATTACAGGTAAGATAAAAAATATTTATGCAAAAAATCCTCAAGCATCGCCTCTAAATGTTTCCGTACCCCAAAAGCTTTCTATGGCAATTCCTGCACTAGGAAAGCTGACGCTGGATGCCGATGCAAATTTATCACTCAGCTCAAGTATTTATAACCCACAAATAAGCGGTAATGTTAATATTGCAAATTTAAATTACCCTGAGTACAAAACAACAATTTCAAGTGCAAAACTTGATTTTAAAAAAGGCGTCATAGATGCACAGGCACAAGGAATAAAAGTTGTAGATTCAGACTTCAGTGGAAATGCGCAAATATCAAGTAATTTTTCAAAAATAATTACTATAAACTCACTGAACTTTAATTCTAACTACATAAATGCCGATTCTATAATAAAACTCACATCATCAATGCCAAACACACAAACAACAGCTGGTCCAAGCTTGCCTTTATCAATTAAAAAAGGCAGCGGCAAAATCGCAAAATTAAAATCAGGCACAATAGAAGCACAAAATATTTCGTTCAATTTTAACTTGTATAATAACTTGTTCACGCTGTCAAATATTGTTGCAACTTTTGCAGAGGGTAATATAACGGCTGATGCAACATACAACATTGCAAATACAAAAGTGACTGTTGATGGAGTAGGTAAATCAATTAACGCTAAAAAGGCAGCGTCTTGCTTTGTTGGTGGAGCATCAGTAATTATGGGAGGAGTGGCAAACGGAATTGCAAAACTAAACTTCAGGGGTGCCACTTATGAACAACAAATGCGCACACTAAACGGACAAGTTATTTTTGATATATCAAACGGGCAATTTGGCGAAGCCGCAAGATTTGAAAGGTTTCTGCATGCCGGAAATCTGCTTTCGCAAAGTTTGCTAAATTGGAATATAAACCAAACAATATCAGCTGTAACAAACAGGAACACCGGCGAGTTCAAAAAAATTGAAGGGAAAATATCGCTCGCAAACGGGTGGGCAAACATTACAAGTCTTGAATCGTCAGGTCCGAATATGAGCTTATATATAACCGGTAAATACAATCTTTTAACCGGTAATTCCGACTTAAAAGTCTTGGGTAAAATTTCATCCTCTGTTGTAAGCGTACTTGGCCCATTAGGCTCATTTTCGCTTAATAAAGTTGTTGAAAAGCTGCCTGACGCGGGTTTGGCAATCTTAAATACAATAAAAACAATAGCGCCGACAAATCCCTTGTTTGCCGATATAAACAAAAATGACCTTGCTAAAATACCGCCTCTAAGCACAGTTTCAAACAACTCCACTTCAAAGGATTTTCAGGTGTTAATTAACGGGCCAATATCAAAAACAACTTCCATAAAATCATTTAAATGGGCAAACACTGATACTGCAACAGCAAATTAAGCAGCAGTAACAACTTCACCTAGGGAGTTAATGTATTCTTGTTGGTTTTCAATAGTATCGGGACTTGCAAGAATAGAAATCGTTGGTTTATTTTTAAATATATGTTTTGCAGCGCTAGAAATATCCTCAACGGTAATGCTATCAATGGCTTTAACATATTCGTCAATTCTTTTTATACCATAAGGCAGCGTCATATTCATAGAAAGCAGTTCGGTCTCAGAAGAAGGAAGCTCTGTCTGCTTTGCAATACGTTGCTTTAACTGCATTTTCGCGGCATCTAATTCTTCCTGACTAACAGGCTCGCTGAGCATTTTTTGAACTTGTTCGCCAAATCCATTTAGAGATTTTTGTAAATTATCATACTTGATGTCATTTTGTTCTTTATCATCAGTTGTACTCATAATGAACATAGTTAAAATACCGGTATCTTCAAATGATTGAACCTGTGATGACACTCTATATGCAAGTTTTTGCTTTTCGCGCAGCTCTTGAAAAAGTCTTGAAGCAGGAGAACCACCTAAAATTTCGTTTAAAAGCTCAAATTTAACTTCGTCTTTGATGTTACCAGACATTTTAAATGAATATGTTTTATAAATTTGCGCTTGATTTAACTCAGCTGTATCAACAATAACTTTTGTCTGCTTATTTGGTTTATAAACACTTGAGAACTTAGGTGTAAAATCTTTAAAAACAACAGGGCTTTTTGCAGCATTAGCATAAACATAATTCCTTAAATAAGGATTTGAATTAAATGGTGCCGTAACAACATAATTAGAAGAAGATTTATTAAGCATATCATTATAATGCGCAATGACATCATTTAAAGTCATATTTTCAAGCCCTTGAAGAATTTCTTTGGGTGAACCAAAATAACCCGGGTACAACTGGACGAGCATGTTATCAGAACCGTCTTTATCTATACTTTCAAAATATGCCTTAATTTTGTTTTTTGCAGTTTCGAACTCAGTTTGTGAAAAATTAGGATTAAACATAATTTCGTTCATCAAAGACATAGTTTCACTTAAGTCTTTTGATAAACAGTTAGCATTAACTAAAATTTGAAAACCGTTAGAATCAAAATTATAATCAATTCCCTTAGAAGTCGTATTAATACCCATTTGTTCCTTTGATTTAAAATTTGAACCTGCATTTAATAGCTCAGTTAAAACATAAGGAACGGCAAGATTTTTAGGCATGGCACTCATAGCACTTAAACGCCAATTAAGATAACACACGTCAGATTTATCGGAATTATTTAATACAATATGAGTATTATTTTTAAGCGCATATTCTTCAACGTCAGCAGTGTTGATAACACGTGAACCGAAGGAAATTTCCCCTGCAGTATTGTTTTTAGGTTTGGCAATAAACTTACTTTGAGAATAGTTGCTCATAATTTGCTCATCGGTAATATTGGAAGGATGAACAACTGCCATAGAAACTTTGTTTAAGTCCACATATTTTTTTGCAGCATTAACAATATCTTGAGGAGTTAGTGAATTAATAATATTTTGCATTTGAGAAATATCTTGCAAGCTGCTATCAAGATACCCGCTACCTATTGTTTCGCAGACAGTTTCAGCATTTTCAAAGTTCATTGCCAACTGTTTTGTAAGTGAACTTTTAATTGTTTGCATTTCATAATCAGATGGCGGATTATTTGCAATATTGAGTATCTCATCATAAAAAGCGTCAATAGCTTTTTGTTCATACTGGGGTGGTGTATTAAGTTGAACAAAAAGTGTTTGCGGGTCTTGCTTTTTAAGTCCTACTTTTTGTAGGCTTAAATAGCTATATGAATTATATTTTGCCAAGGCTTTTGATAAGCGCGAATTAGAATTGCCTTCCAAAAGAACGTCTAAAGCCTCGAGCGCAATAGTATCTTTAACATTAGAAGCCTGCGGTGCTGCAAAACCCATAATAACATTTGTTGTATTTGTAATCTGCGATTTTAAATCGATTCTAACAGGACTTTGGATAGGTTTTAAATCTTCTTTTGTGACAGAGTCACTGCGCACTCTTGCAGGCTGGTTAAATTCTTTTGCGAGTACTTCAATAGCTTCCCAAGGTTTAACTTCGCCGACAACAACAGTGTAAAGACTGTCAGGCGTATAATGTTTAGACCAGTAGTCAACAACATCATTGCGTGTCAATCCGTTAACAGTATCAATAGAGCCTGCTACAAGGTTTTCAGAGTTAGAAGAAATTTGAAACAGATTTCTAACAACTTCATTTGCAGCTTTTGTTGTAACATCATCATTAATCATACTGATTTCAGATGTAACAGGGCCCTTTTCCTTCTCTAACATTTCATCATAAAATTTTGGTCTTAAAATCATATCAGCATGCATAAGTGCTGCCTGATTAAAGTCACTCGGGTTCATAATGCCTGATGAAATATAATAGTCAGTCTGCGCATAGTCAGTTGAAGCATTAGTAGAGGCACCCATTTTGGTGACATCTTTAAAAAACTGGCCCGGGGCTAATTTTTCACTGCCATTAAAAAGATTATGCTCAATAAAATGACTTATTCCGCGAATTCTGTCGTTTTCGTTCATAGAACCCGAATCAACAAAAGTTTTAAGAATTGTCGTTCCTTCTCTTGGTAAAATCGCGATTCTTTGTCCGCTTTTTAACATATATGTATAAATGTCTTCGCCATATGGGGTTTTTACTGTGCCCAAAAAAGTATAATCACCCGTAATTTTAGGATTTACAAGTGCAGGATTAACAGGATTGCTCATATAAAGAGGCGTAACCTGATAAGGCGGCACAAGTTGGTTTGGCACCTGATAGTATACATTTTGCACTACAGGTGGGTAATATTGCCCCCCAAGAGAATTATTATAATTATAATTAATATTATGAACCATAAAAAACCTATGTTTTTATAAAAAACCATAACACAAATTATTTACTAAAAATATATATTAAATTAATTTATCGTTACAATTAAATGTGCAAAAAAATATTGTTTCGAGTATTATATAAATAACAAACGGAGATTTCCATGAAACAAAAAAAACAAATCGGCATACCGAGAGCATTATCATATTACAATTATTTTCCTTACTATTGGGGATTTTTTAATCATTTAGGTATAGAAATAATCCTTAGCGCACCCACTACAAAAAAAACTCTTTCACAAGGCTCTGCATTGGTTGTGACAGAAACTTGCTTGCCTATTAAAATATACGTTGGACACATTGTAGAGCTTGTAAACAAAGGTGTAAAAAAAATTTTTGTACCGTCAATTCAATCAATAGCACCAAAAATTTATAACTGTTCTAAAATCAGAGGCCTGCCCGATTTAATCAGAAATGTTGTAAAAGGCGATTTTGAAATTATAGAAGCAACTTTAGATAAATCGGAAAAAAATTTAGGCTTATATGAATTTTTAAAACAAGCAGTAAAACCTTTTGGCATAACAAATGAAAAACTTATAAAAGAGGCCTCTAAAGCAGGTTTTATTGTGCAAAATAACTTCAGAGTAATGATGCAACAAGGCTTAAGTTTTGAAGAAGCGCTCAAAAATGCAATGGAAGGAAAAGTTGTTATATCGCCAAAACAAGAAGACTTGCAAGGAGTAATTAACGTTGCGCTTGTAGCGCATGGATACAACATATATGACAAAAAAGCCTGCATGGACATATTTAAAAAGCTTAAAAATATGGGCGTAGTTGTGCACAGCGCATACCAACTGACTGATGGAGAGTTGCAAAGCGGAATTTGCTCGTTAGATACAACTCCATACTGGGCAAATCAACTTGAAGTTACAGGTTGTGCAGGTCACTATTTAAAAAGCAATAAAATTGACGGCATAATTACAATAACAGCATTTGGTTGCGGGCCTGATTCATTAATGATTGAAGATATTAAAAGAAAGGCTAAAAATTTCCAAAAACCGCTTCTAAACTTATCGATAGACGAGCACACAGGCGAAGCAGGCTTTGTAACAAGACTTGAAGCCTTTTGCGATATGCTTTTCAGAAACAAAAGA
Organism: Candidatus Gastranaerophilales bacterium; assembly: GCA_944324895.1. Taxonomy (GTDB): domain Bacteria; phylum Cyanobacteriota; class Vampirovibrionia; order Gastranaerophilales; family Gastranaerophilaceae; genus Galligastranaerophilus. The sequence goes on along the minus strand of CALUYC010000003.1, from coordinate 8,545 downwards.
GTCAGATTGTCACAACAGCTTGAGCAAGATATTGAAACAGAGACAAAAACATTTGATGAAATCAATGATGTTATAAGCCTTAAAAAATAATCTTATTGGGCTTCATCTTCTATGATAGCTTGCGAAACAAGTTCAAACTCATCATCGTCTTCAATGGTTTCAAAAATATAATCAGAATTATCTTGTTTTAATCTCATAAGAACAATTTCGCACTCATCCTCGTTATCAATATCAGTGTCAGCAGGCACCAAAAGTGCGTAATCAACGTCATTTACGCTGACTATATCAATTAGCTTTAATTCGACTTCTTGGCCATTTTCATCAATAGTTTTAATTATTTCGAATTCGTTTTTCATTGTTATTCCTTTTCTCTAATATAATCTTGCAGAATTATGCAAGCACTTACAACATCAACCATACCTTTGTCTTTGGTGTATTTTTTGCCTTCGTTTTTAAGGATTTCTTCCGCCTCAAAAGAACTTAGCCTTTCATCATGATATAAAATTTCATATTCGCCTTCAAGTGGTTTTATAAAATCTATACAATTCTTTGCCTGAAAACCAAGTGAACCATCCATATTATAAGGTACACCGATAAGAATTGTATTTGTACTATATTCATTACATATTTTTTTAATCTCATCAAGAGCCATTTGGTCACCATTGGGAGTTGACTTTCTTTGGATAAGACCTACTTTTGACACGACAATCCACATAGGGTCGCAAACAGCAACACCTATTCTTTTTGTACCAATATCAAGCGCAATTATTCTTCCTTTGATACCCATTTTACCTCTATAAGTCTTAAAATAGAATTTGCAAACTCTAGCTGAGCATCATCCTTGTCTTTTTTTAAAAATACATTATCGGATATATTTTTTTGTGAAATAGTTAAAAAATAATTGTAAATACTTTTCTTAAGGATTACCAGCAATAATTTATTCAGCAAAATATCATCAAAAGTGGTGCTATACAAGATATTGGCTGTAGTTATCATATCAGAATTAGACAAAATAAAAGCCTGAAAAAGTATATGTTCGATAAAATTATTTTTAAATTTTTCATCATTCAAGAGAGTTATAGAGAGATTTTCAAGCTCGGTTTCAATTTTATTTAAATCTATATCAGAATCCTTGATGGAATTAACAAAGTCAAAAAGCTTTGGACTGCTTTGGCAATCATAAAACCAACTTGAGAAAATATCAGAGTTTAAAATTTTGTTAATAAAGGTCTCGTCAACTTTCTTTTTCTTTAGTTTAGATGTAAATATGGCATTTATTGGCTTATTTATCGGTTCGACATCGTAGGTCAAATGTCGCCAACAAATAAATTCGTAGGGAACTTTAACAGAATTCGACCAAGCACGATTACTCAGTGCATCAAAAATCGCCTTGCCTTCTTTTAGTGAAATTTTTGTATGCAGGGACGATTTAAAAAACCTTAAAAGTATGACATTAAAGTCTTTTTGTGCAACCTCGTCAAAACCAAAACAGGCAACAGGGCCACTAAACAAGTTAAATACCGTAAAGAAAGATTGGATAAAGCCGTTATCTTTGCATCGGGCAAAAACGCACGAGATATTAGAATTTCCATCCGCACTGGAATACCAAAAGCTAAGCGGCCTTGAGTTTTCAAGCAAAGCATGATAAATTTCTTTTTCATTTGCAGAAATATTAATACCATATGTACTTAATTTGTTTAACATTTTAAGTGCATATTTTGATAAATTATCATCATTTAAATGTTCACAGCACCACTTTAATGGGGCAAGAGCAAAATACGATTTTGAATCAGCCAATGCCTTGATTATTTTTTCATCAACACAAATCTCCGGATAAAAATATGCAAATGGTTCTAATATATTTGCAAGCTCGTCTCCTGAATAATCGTCTATTATTGAATCTACAAGCATTTTTCTATCTTGCTCGTTAACAGTAAAATAAAAGTCAAAAAAATCAATTTGAGCCTCAGGAGAATATTTTGCTTCAGAAAGGAATTTTTTTGTTTCTCTATCTATTGCCTCATCAGGATTATTAATATGAGATGAGATAAATTCATAATCAACCTTTTGACCTTGTTCGCGCAACAAATTTATTAAAAACAGTTTTTTCTCATCACTTGTTTCTTTGTCGTTTAGAAACTTAAAAATAATCTGAGAAAGTGCAACAGGTGTCGACACGCTAAAAAGTAAAAGGGTTAAAATGTTGTCATAAACAGAACCGTTCACACTAATTTCTTTTAGCAGCAGGGTTGCAACAAAATCAGGTTCATTAATTTCACGCAAGTTTTTTATACAGTTTTCAATTTCAGCATCACTCGGAAATTTAGAATTGTTAAACCTTAAAACTGCTTGCAGAACCTGCGCTCTAATCTGTATTTTTGAAGCAGCGTTCATCTGTTTGTGCCCCAAAGCATATCAATTATTCTTTGAGCTTCTGCAGACAATGCACCATCTTGCAATATTAAATACTGCACTGCAATTAAAGTGCACTCAGAGCAAATGTTAACACCTGGACCCTTTACGAGTTTTGGCACCATGGTATTTGGCCTGCCGCAAAAACTACAATATTCGAGTTCAACTTTGGGTGGTTCTTTGTGTTCTGACTGTTTTTTAGCCTTAGAACCTATTGAAACAACTTTTTTTTCTTTCTCGCTCATAATTACCTTAAAATTACTATACAATAATATTTTATATGTTTTTTTAAATATGCACAAGAAAATTAAGAAAATCTGAGCTTTTTAGCTTTTTGCAGTTTTAAAATCCTATTTTTAAATTTTTCTTTTTGTTCATTACTCAAATATTCACTGTTATCGATATTATTAAATACGGCTTCAAAATCAGAAATATCGACACTTACTTTTGAGAGTTCATCATCGGTATAAAAATTGGGAAAATCATCAGAAGCTTTATCCAATTTGGCGTTAGCCCAATTTTTGTATTCAAATAGAATATCAGAAATTTCAACACCAAGAGGCTTGCAGTATGGTAAAAGCTTGTTTAAAATGATTTTTTTATACATTAATAGCTCTTGAACAACAAAAGAATTTTCACATACAACGTGCAATTTAAAATTTTTTATGGCAATAGGCTTGGATGAATCAGCAAATTTAGAACCGACAATTTGAGGCCAAAATGAAAAAATAGTCGAATATTTAACAGCAATTTGAGCCTTTTTGGAATCCAAAAAGCTATCGTTTAGAATTTCAAAAACATTAATAAAATCATCACTCATAATATTAAAAAAGGCGGCACAATTAGTGCCGCCGAAAATCACTGTTTATTTTGAACAAGCAAGTGCTTGTTCTTTTAATTTTGATGCTACAGATGTATCTTCCCAAGGTACATCGAAGTCGGTTCTGCCAATGTGACCATATGCAGCCAATCTTTGATAGAACTTGCCGCCATTTTTAGCAGGCAGATTTCTTAAATCAAATTGTTTAATAATTGCTGCAGGTCTTAAGTCGAAGTTCTTTTCAACAAGCTTAGCAAGACACTCATCTTCAAGCTTACCTGTGTCAAAAGTATCAACTAAAACAGACACAGGACGGCTAACGCCTATAGCGTAAGCAAGTTCAACTTCGCATTTTTCAGCCAAACCTGCTGCTACAATATTTTTTGCAACCCAACGAGCAGCATATGCAGCAGAGCGGTCAACTTTTGTCGGATCTTTTCCTGAAAACGCACCGCCGCCATGACGAGCATAACCGCCATATGTATCAACAATGATTTTTCTACCGGTTAAGCCTGCATCACCCTGAGGGCCGCCGATAACAAATCTTCCTGAGGGGTTGATTAAATATTTGGTAGTTGAATCAGGTTTAATTGCATCATTTGCAAAAACAGGTTCAATAACGTATTTAATCATATCTTCGCGTATTTGTGCCTGTATTTTTTGGTTATCGCTTTCACCGTTAATTTCAGGGTCATGTTGAGTCGAAATAACAATAGTGTCAATTCTTTTTGGTTTTCCATCAACATATTCAACAGTAACCTGAGATTTTCCGTCAGGTCTTAAATAGTTAACTGTTTTATCTTTTCTGACTTTTGATAATTGAAATGCCAATCTGTGAGCAAGCGAAATAGGTAGAGGCATAAGTTCAGGTGTTTCGTTACAAGCATATCCGAACATAATACCTTGGTCGCCTGCACCAATATCAAGAGTTTCATCTTTAGATGTATCAGCGTTATCATTTCTTGTTTCCAAAGCTTTATTAACGCCGCCTGCAATATCTGTAGATTGTTCATCAATACTTGTTAAAACAGCACAAGTTTTATAGTCAAAACCGCCGCCTTCCTCGCCATTGTATCCTATTGATTTAATAGTATTTCTAACAACAGATGGAATATCAACATAACAATTTGAGGTTATTTCACCGCAAACAAGAGCCATACCTGTAGTAACGGTTGTTTCTGCAGCAACTCTTGATTTTGGGTCTTTTGTTAAAAATTCATCTAGAATAGCATCTGATATTTGATCGCAAACCTTATCAGGGTGTCCTTCGGTTACAGATTCAGATGTGAATAAGAAATTTTTTAATGCCATTAATCTCACTCCAATTATAATATAACAATACCAGTTTAACTTAAAAAAAATCGTGGTCAAATAATATTTTTATTCTATAATTACTTTATAATCAGATTTTATGAGGAAATTAAGCATGGAATTGTCTTACAAAAAACAAAACTGCACACAAATAAATGAAGACTATATTGGCAAAGAGTGCACTTTGGCAGGTTGGGTTTCAACAGTTCGCGATTTAGGCGGCATAATTTTTGTTGAAGTACGCGACAGAAGCGGTTTATTTCAGATTGTTGCCGACCCGCAAGTTAATCCGCAAGTATATGAAAAGTTCCAAGCCCTAAGAAGTGAGTTTGTAATACAAGTTTCAGGTAAGATTTCCAAACGCCCTGATGACACAATTAACGAAAAACTAAAAACAGGCACTATTGAAATGTACCCTGACAGCATAGAAATATTATCAAAAGCAATAGCTCTACCTTTTGTATTGGATGATGAAGACGTATCTGAAGAAGTTAGACTAAAATATCGTTATTTAGACATCCGCAGAGAAAAAATGCTCTCTAACCTCACTTTAAGACATAAAATCGTCGCAGCTATCAGAAATTATCTTAACAATGAAGATTTCCTTGAAGTTGAAACTCCAAACTTAACAAAAGCAACCCCTGAAGGTGCACGCGATTACCTTGTACCAAGCCGCGTACATGATGGAAAATTCTATGCTCTACCGCAATCACCTCAAATATTCAAACAGCTTTTAATGGTAGGTGGTATTGAAAAATACTATCAAATTGCGCGCTGTTTTAGAGATGAAGATTTAAGAGCCGACAGACAACCCGAGTTTACTCAGGTTGATATTGAAATGAGTTTTGTGAAACAAGATGACGTTATTAAAATGGCGGAAGGCCTTATTGTTGATGCATTTAAAGCCGCAGGCGTTGAAGTCAAAGCACCGTTTAAAAGACTCACATGGAAAGAGGCAATGGAAAAATATGGCTCAGACAAGCCTGATACACGCTTTGGTTTAGAATTGTTTGATGTGTCAGACATTATGGCGGCTTCAACCTTTGAAGCATTTAAATCAGTCGTTGAAAAAGGTGGTACTGTTCGTGCGATAAAAATTCCGGGTATTGCAGGTTATTCAAGAAAAGAAATGGATGATGTCAGAAACCTTGCAATTTCCTTTGGTGCTAAAGGTCTAGCATGGGTAACTTATATGGAAGACGGAACAGTTAAGTCTCCTGTATTTAAATTTTTGACTCAAGAACAAATAGATGAAATTCAAAAAAGAGCTGATGCGCAAAAAGGCGACATTGTTTTCTTTGTAGCAGACACACATAAAGTTGTATTTGACGTGCTTGGAAGATTCAGATTATACTTTGGCGACAGATTGGGTATGATTGATAAATCTCAACATGATTTGCTATGGGTTGTAGATTTTCCGCTATTTGAATACTCTGAAGAAGAAGACAGATATGTTAGCGTACACCACCCGTTCACAATGCCTGCTTATGAAGATTTAGATAAACTTGAAACAGATAAAGCAAATGTAAAATCAATAGCATATGACGTTGTTTATAACGGAAATGAGCTTGGTGGCGGTTCAATAAGAATACATGATCCGGAAATTCAGGAAAAAGCATTTAAAGCACTTGGACTGAGCGAAGAAGAAATTCATAATAAATTTGAGTTTATGATTAACGCATTTAAGTACGGTACACCTCCGCATGGTGGCATTGCGCTTGGCTTAGACAGACTTGTTGCGCTTTTAGTCAGAGCAAACTCAATCAGAGATGTTATAGCATTTCCTAAAAACGCACAGGCAAAATGTGTAATGACTCAAGCACCTTCTGAAGTTTCAGAAGAACAATTAAGGGAATTGCATATAAAACTTAGAAATTTACCAAAGTTACACTAAATAAAAGCGAAAGCGGCTTTTTAAGTCGCTTTTTTTAATTTAAATCTACACCTGAATTAATATTGTTATATATTATCTTTGAAGCTTCGCGAATCATATCTCTTGCACTGTAATCATTATGCGGACGTTTAACAAGTATTACAACAATGTATTTTCTTCCGTTTTGTGCATAAACAATACCTGCATCGCCAAGCATCTTACCAATATCACCTGTTTTGTGGATTAATATTGCCTCAGGAGGCAATCCTGCTTGTAAAAGACTTCTGTTTTCGACATTAGCCATATACTCTTTAATTGTAATTTTACTTTTATCACTTAAAAAATTCGGGTTATCTAAATTATAAAGAAGTGTAGCAATTTGTTTTGCACTAATTTTATTAGTACCTTCTAAATCAGGCAATCTGTTGTTAATTTCAATTTTATCAAATCCCAAAGAGCGCATAGAAGAATTAATAGCAGACTTTCCACCGGTCTCTTCAATTAACATGTTTGTCGCAGAATTATCGGAATGAGTAATCATAATTTTTGCCAAATAATCAACGCTGTGAAGCCTATTAAGCGGTGAGTATTGAAGTTGCCCCGAACCTGAAGTTAGATTTCTGCTATTGTATAAAAGTTTTTTTGAAAGTAGTGTTGAATTTGATCCATCAGCTTCACTTCGGTCAATCTTTCTAAATAATTCAAATAACACAGGAAGCTTAATTATGCTTGCTGCAGGGAAAATTTCGTCAGCGTTGATACTTACTTCCTTGGCATTTGAATACTCCCAAACATAAGCACTGGCATGCAGTTTTGGGTACTTTGCAAAAAGTGTTTCAAGCTGTTTTTTTGTAATTGTTAACTCGCCGGAGGTTATAATCGGAACTACAGTTTTAACATGTTTATTTACTGGAACAATCAAATTTTGTCCGAAAAGCTCGGAATTGCTAACATAATTCAAATAAGTAGAAACATAACCTCCCGCATCTAATTTTATATTTCTGTTTAAAATGTGATTTAAAATTAGTGGTTCAAAATAGTCTGTATAAACTTGTGGTGCAACAAGATATGAAAAAGCAGATAAAAATACACTGGCAAAAACGAAACGTAAAATAGAAACTAAAGGATTTTTTTTAGAACGTTTTACTTTATTAATTTGCCTGTTAGGATAAACCTTAACAGTTCCGTATGAATAATTATAATATTCTTGTTTTCTGAGCGGTGCAGGCAAAAAACTCTCTCCATCAGTGTATATTAATAGTTTATTCAATATTCAACAAAAATACATAGTATATTTATATGAAAAATAATCAAGTAATAAAAAAATATGCTATACTATCAACAATGAAAAGAATATTTAAAATTATTGCCTACACTATTATTGTATCATCAACACTTCAAAACGTTGGCTATTGCGATACCGTTATTTCATCCTCAATGGAGTCAAACGGAAGAATTAAAACTGTCAGCGGCGGGTTGATTCAAATACGCGAAGGCGGTTCGGATCTTACATATCACAGAGAAGTTAACAACGAATATTTTGGCGATGTTGTTATGTATAAAAAAAATGTTCTTTCACGCAAAGTTTTGGAAGTAATGGGAAGAATTGAGAGTTTAGATAGGATGACGGCAGTAATTTATACACCTGCAGGAAAAATTGAAATACAAAGATATAAAATTAAAAATATAGTAATGAAAGTACCAAGCAAAGGATATTAACGGCATGAATATTATTTTTTACAGTCAAAACGGCACTAGTGAATATGCAAATATTTTAAAAGACGTAAATGAAGAATTTGAAGTCAGGGAATTAAAATTTGACGAAATAAAAAACTACAAAGAAGTTAACCCTGCAGTAATTGTTATGGATGCGCCAATATCTAAAATCCAAGATATATGCGCAGTAACCAAATTTGAAACTTCCGTATTAATCGTAGCGGATGAATTTCCGCAAGACCTTACGGTAAGAGCAGATTCGCACGATTTTATAATAAAACCCTTTGTCGACAAAGAGCTAACAACAAGAATTGAAGCTCTTGCAAAGACATATAAATATCACTTAAATATGAAAAAATTATCAATAACAGATGAACTTACAGGGCTATACAACAGAAAATACTTACATCACA
>CALUYC010000002.1 GCA_944324895.1 Candidatus Gastranaerophilales bacterium | reverse complement strand
AGTTGAAGCTTGGTAAAACTTTGTTTTATCGCCTAAGCCCAAAAGCCTGATTGCTTCTAATAATCTTAAAGTTCCAATACCGTCAGAGTTTGCAGTGTATTCAGGCTCATCAAAAGAAACTTTAACGTGAGATTGTGCTGCAAGGTTATATATTTCATCCGGCTGAATTTCTTGAATTAATCTGATTAAGTTTGTTGAATCGGTTAAATCACCGTAGTGGAGTTTAAACTTCAAATTAGGATTGTGAATATCTTGATAAAGGTGGTCAATTCTTTGAGTGTTAAAAGACGAAGCACGACGTTTCATCCCGTGAACTTCATAACCTTTATCCAAAAGTAACTCTGCCAAATAACTTCCATCTTGACCTGTAATACCTGTTATAAGCGCTTTTTTCATATTTTACTCCCTGCGTGTGATATAAGAACATTATACAATTTACACAGTTTAAAGCAAGTAACACAAAAAAATCGCCCCGAAATATACGGAGCGATTATCGGTTGTAGTGAATTAAACAAATGACTATTTGGCTTCAGGTGTGCCTAGTGGTTTTAAATCGGGGTGGTGCGGAGGCATAGGACGTGTGCCTTTTTTAGCTTTATGTTTTTTTGCAAATTCTTTTCTGCCGTCTTGTTTCATTTTTTCCCGCGTTTTCTTTTGTTTATCTGTCAAGATTGCTTCAAAATCTTGCATATTTTGTTTTCTTATTTCTCTTGCCTGAGCTTTAAGTTCGCCTATTTCTTTGTGTAGCGCCTGAACTTTAGCATTTGCTTGAGCTTGAGTCAATGAACCGTTTTCGCGGATAGTTTTAATTTCGTCTCTTTTAACTTTAATTTGGTCCATTACGGGTTTCATTTTTTCAAAACCGTCTTTTCTGATTTGTTCAGCTTTTGCTTTTTGTTCATCTGTCAGATTTAATTTTTTATCAAATTCGGCTTTCTTTTGTTCCATTTTAGCTTTCATTTCAGGGCTCATTGGCGGTTTTTGACATTTTTGTTCCATTTTAGGGCAAGGTTTTTGTCCCTCAAGTGGGCAAGGTTGTGCATTTGCTGCCCCTACAGATAAGAAAAGTATTAAAGTTGATGCAAGTACTAATTTTTTCATATTTAAATCCTTTCTAAATTAAATCCTTAAGACTTTGAGCAAGTTCTTTTTTTGCGTTGTAAAGTCTTGATTTTACGGTTCCTACTGGAGTTTTAATTTTGCGCGCGATTTGTTCATAAGAAAGTTGTTCTATTTCATATAACATCACAACTTCCTTAAACTTTGGTTTTAGAGCGTTAATTGCATTAATAATAAGCTTTTGGCGCTCATTTTGTATTAAAGTTAACTCGGGAGTTTGCTTTTTATCTTTTATTTCATTTAATTTTTCTTCCTCTGCTATTGTAGTATTTTTGACATATGACGATTTAAGGTAGTCTTTGGCTAAGTTTTTGGCTATTGTGCCAATCCAGCCCTTTAACTTTCCTTTTTCCTCGTATTTATCTTGGTTTTGCCAGATTTTTATGTATACTTCCTGTTCGATGTCTTCGTTTTGTTCATTTGTTATTTTTTTGATTATTTTTCTGACATTTTGTTTGTTTTGTTTGATTAATTCACTAAAGTTCATCACTCTACCATTATAAGCCCGTATTCGTCAGTGGGAAAACCTAAGTCTTCCGCGCTTAAATTATGATATACAATGGAATTAACAATATCGTATTCATAATTTAAAACACTGCCGCCCAGCGCAAAAAACATCAGCGCAAGAGAAAAACAAGCCGCTTTAATTTTGTACAGTTTCTTTTTCTCACGTTGTTTTTGTGCCAAAAAATACGGACGCACTTCACCTATTAAATCCGAAACTTTTTGCATTTTTTCATGCTCAATTTTACACTCGGGACAATTTTCAACATGTTCTAAAAATTCTTTTTCATCTCGAAATGTAAAATATGCTTCGTATTTATTGCATTTTTCTTTCATTTTTTAGCTCCTACATTTATATAACGAAGCACATATTTATTTTGTTCATTTTTTATTTAAAAAATTTTTTATTTTAACATTTTATAAACTTTAAATTCCGCAGGTTGCAAGATATCAAAGGTTATAGAGCCTGTTATTTCTTCTTGCATAGGAATTTCTACAAAAGAACATTTTTGCATTTCATCCAATCTGAAATCATAAAATGCGCTAAGTCTTTTGTTGTCTTTTAGTTTAATTGTTTTATTTAAAACAGCTTTGCCTTTTTTGGTCATGCGTCTTGTATTGCCATTTACATCAACTACATTAACTTTTTCTGTAGGTGAAAAGTAATTTGCAACAACAAAAAGACTTTCATCGGATTTTTTATCTCCTATAATTTCCCAACAGCAAAAACCGTCGTCACTTTGGACATGCAAAACTGCTTTTCCGCGGCTTATAAGTTCACTGTGTTGCACAAAATAATTCAGTGCGTTGAATTTTTCATAAAAACTCCAGTTTTTGTTTCTGTCCATAGAAACTTCATTGCCAATAATGCGCTCTATGCCTGTTTTTGTAAAACTTTCATCGCCATCAACGTATAAAGTTGAACGTTGTGCGAATTTTCCGCCGGGGAGGAATTTATATTTAAACCATTTAAACAAAGCACCCTGCTCACCTAATTGACCAGGGTATTGGTCAATTTCACGAAATTCACCATCTTGATTGTTATAAGCTTTTAAAATAGAAAGAGGATTTACCCTTGAAGCCTTGTTGTTATAAATTTCAAGGCGCATATTATCATTTATTATTTGTTCGGGTGTTTTAATGTACTGACTAACAATATCATCACCCCAAAGAAGATCAAAGTGCATATCGCAGTGGTATTCTTTAAAATATCCGTCCCATAGCATATATTCAGCTAATGTTGCAAAGTATGGGATGCGTTTTTTAAGTTTTGAATTAAGCGCGCCTAAAACCCTGCTTGGTATTCTATAGCTTATAGGCATGCCTGATTTTTGCGAAACTTCATCTACCACATGGTCAATATGGTCAACTCTAAAGCCGTCAAAATTATATTCTTTTTGCAAATTGTCCATATAATCAATAAAGAATTCTTTTACTTTGTTGTTATATTTTGATTTTTCAAAATAAACAAAGTAATAAGGTGTTTGACAGTCAAGGTTTGCAAAATGAGTAACATCTTCGCCTTTAAAATTATAGTGTTTAAAGGTCGGATATTCACCTGATTTATGCATTTTATCGTACACAGGAACCCCTGCGGAACACCATGCACCACCTGGCATAGTCCAAAGACCTTCATCAATTAAAGCTCTTATTGTTTTTTCATGTTCTGTTATGTCATCTTCACATTTTGGTTTTTTACCGTTTACGCGCTCTATTATTTCCTCAACACGTTTTGTTAATTCTTCCTGTTTGTCTTTAAATGACATTTTGTAAGAAATTAAAATTTTAAATTCTTTTAAATCATCTTCGCTTGTTTTTGATTTGTTTGTTTTAAGCGCTTTTTTAAAATTCTTTATTTGAGAATCAAGTTCTTTAACATCTATCCAACGCGCAGCATAAGGGTGAGTTAAGACAATTTTTGAAAATCTGCCTGTTTGAGGCAAAATATCATAAATTACAGGATGTCCTGCAAGTTGTGCCAAAGTTATAAAGAATTTTACCTGTTCTTTTGCACCTAATCCTAAAAATTTTGCAATTTTTTCGTCGCAAAGATTTTGAGATACATCAGAAGACTGAGGCAGATAAGCACATCCGAATTCTCTTGGGTGAAAAGGTATTAAATACAGGGTTGCAGGCATTATATTAAGCTCTTTATTGCCCCAATCAAGAGAAACAACTGCCGCAAGCCAATCAATAAATTTTCCTGCAACATTAGAGTCGCTACCCAATCCTGCAAGGGACATAAGCTTAATGTTATGACCTTCTTTTTTAAACCAGTTTGAATGTTTTACTTTTCTTCTTGCAAGGGGGGAAGGATTCAAAAAACGGATGAATTTTTCACCGTCGTATGTTCCTTCCAGTTTTAGTTTTTCGCAAAAAGCAAAAATAATTTCACCTGTTGTTAATTCTTCAAGTGTTTTAAAGTGCGGATAAGGTAAATACCCGTACTTTTGTATTGTTTTTGAAAGGTATTCTTTTCTATCATCAGAAATATCTGAAATACCATAAATTTCTTTTAACTTTGCAAATTGCAAGTTTAAGTCAAAATTGTTTAAAAATTCATAATCGTTTGATTTGGGGTTAATTAAATTAAGCACTTATCCACCGTCACTTATCTGTAATCTATCCTTATAACATGGTATATACTATCAAAAAAAGTTTAATTTTTTAACTTGAAGTAAAGAATTGTAACACAGATGGGTTCGAATATGGTTTACAAAGTAGGAAAATTACTATTTTTATATTAAAATATCGAATAAAAAAGAGATTTTTAAAGAGGGATTTTAGGGTTTATGGCGGATAACGTTGAAGTAAAACTGGAACAGCTTACAGACGCAATAAGAAGTCTGTATTCAAGACCATCATTAACGCAAAGCGAAATTAATAATTTAATGACAAGCCTTGCACAAAAATTTGAAAATTCCTCTGAATTTACCAATCAAAAGTTTATCGGCGTTATTGTAAACGAAACCAAAAAAGTTCTTGAAGAAAAACAACTTGAAATGCGCCAACAGCTGACAGGGTTTGAAAACCTTATAAAGCAAATGACTCAAGGTTTGGCCAACCCTAAAATGTCGATGGAAGTAACAAAAATTTTAAACGAAGTTACTGACATGTATGCAAAATTGGGTGCTCAAGAAATTGCTCTTCAAAAAATTAATCAAACTTTAATAACAAATAAATCTGCAAATCCAATTAATGAAATTGTAAAATTAAGCAATGAATTTAACGTTTTTAGCCGCGGTTTTGAAAATATAACCCACACACTAAATAAAAATTTTACGGACTTTTTAAACCAAGTTAAGGGTTTTAATTCTAAAGAAGAATTAACAGATATTCAACTTGAGCTGGATACTATTAACAGCAATGTTAATTCTATTATCTCGGCTCTTGCAATAATTGACCACAAATACAGAGACTTAACAGGGCTTGTTGAATCTTTTAATTCAAAAGAAGCGGTTTTTGACCAGAGTTTGCAAGGCATTAAACAAATTACAAACACTTTTGAAGAAGTAAAAGACGGACTTGTAAAAAGTGCCACAAAAGAAGATGTCGGAGAAATTAAAGAAGGCATTAATTTTGTAAGTGAAAATATTAATAAACTTCAAGGCAATATTGATGAAACAATAAACCAAAATTCACAAAAAGTAGCAAATGCCATAAATTCTATTGAGACAAAGCTATCCGCAAATGCAGGACTTGAAGATATAAACAACTTAAAAGGCGAAATTAAAACACTAATAGACAAATTAAGCCTTCAAAATACAACAAACAAAGATGAGCTTATTGCAAAAATACAAGAAAATCTTAAAACATCTTCAGCTGACAAAACCCAAAAAATCAGCGAAGACATTTTAAATTTAAAAAATAAATTGGATTTAATCGAACAAAATATCCAAAAACTGCCCAAAGAAGATATTTTAAATGAAATAAAAATCATCGAAAACGGTTTAAAAACCCTTACAAAAGATTCCCTATCAAGCATTGTAGAACTTATAAGCAGCGAATTTTCAAGCTTGGATAAAACCCTTGAAAACAAAGACAGTGAAAATAATCGCAAAGTTGATTTTGCAATAAATAATTTAAGAGATGATATAAAATCTTTTGAAGAAAAATTTGCAAGCTTAAAAGAAGAAATTTCATCTGCAAGCCAAGGCAATATAAATGCCCTTAAAGAGCCTCTTGAAAAGGCATTAAAAGAATTAAGAGAAACAACAATAGATGAACAACTAAACATCATCAATCAAAATATAAAAGATACAACATCAAGCATAAACAGTTCTTTTGAACAAATTAAAGAAAACTTTAAAAGTGCTGCTTCAAGTACAAATGTTGAAATATTAGCAAAATTAAACAATACAATACCTGCAATATCAGAAAAACTTGAAGTTTTAAGAGGTTATTTAACACAAGAAAATGCACAAAATTCTCAAGAGTTAAAAAATTATTTCAAAGAAACATCTGAAACAATTAAATCTTACATTGAAGACATTAAAAACTCGCAAAATTCACCTTTATCAGAAATCAAAGTGGATATACAAAACCTTTCAAGCTATTTAATCGAAAGTGTTGAAAATATAAACATCAATATTTCAAAAGAATTTGAAGAATACAAAGGCGAAATCAAAAATTTCCTTGATAAATTAGAAAATTCAAACTTAGATGGCACTGAAATTAAAGATGCGCTTGTTTCAATTAAAAATGATTTAATTGAAGGCATTTTGGGAAGTACTAAAAATGCAAAAGCTAATTTTATAATTATAGAAGAAAAAATAAACGAAATACTTGAAAAACAATCCTCAACAAACGATGAAGTTGTGCTCGAGGTTATAAATAATATCCTTGAAAAAATAGAACACACAAACCAACAACAAATTCACAACGCAAAAGAACTCTTAGAAGAAATTCAAAACAACGGTTCTGAAATAAGACAAAAAATTGACACTTTAATAAGAAAAGAACCTCAGCAATTTGAAATTGAAAATGAAATTTTACACAGAATTGAAATAATAAATGAAAAACTTGAGCCCATAAATTCAGACAGAGATGAAGAATTAAAAGAATCGATAGAACTTTTAAAAGAACACCTTGAAACGCTCACAAAAGAAATGGGCGAACAAATTTCAGATAAATTAAATGAAATTACCGATAAAAACGACGAATTTTCTACAGAAAAAAAACCTGATGTTGATGAATATTTATCAAAAATAAATGAATACCTTACAAATGTTGAATATTTAAAAAATAATTTAAGTGAAGATTTAAAAGAAAGTATAGAAACCATATTCAACGCAAAAAGCGATGAAGCAAAAGTCGAAACTTATAATATTATTCAAAAAATATCAAATGTTGAAAATGACATAAATAAAATTACTTCAAACATAAGCAGAATAATAAATACAAATGATGACACAAGTTATGCATATTCCCTGCAAGATGTTGAATCTGACATTGCAAAATTAAGGCTAACCATTGAAAGAAACCTTAAAGGCGATAATTACAAAGAATTTATAAACAGATTAATTGAATTAAAAAATATCAATATTGAAAACAATAAATTAAACCATACTCTTGAAACAAACATAAACCATCTGAACGCTTGGTTTAAATCTGCAGCACAAAAACTTGAAGGGCTTTCTCAGCAAATTGAAAACGCAGAAAAAATGAGTATGGAAGAAATTAAAACCCGTCTTATCCGCTCTGAAAAATCTGCTGACGGTACAAAAATTGATGAAGCAACAAGAAGGCAAATTTCATATCTTGAAGATTTAGATGAAAAATTAAACGTACTCTTACAAAGGCAACAAGACGGTTTCGACCCAAATTCATTTATTGATGTAACATATGAAAATATGAAACAAACAAAAGAACTTGCAAACAGAATAGATGAAATGGAAGTTAAAATCGACAAAATTCAAGGGTATATGGAAAAAATCGTTGCTTATATCGAAGAATAATCAGCGCATTTTTCTTAAATATGCACTTGCACCTTTAAGATTAGAATTTTTGACTTCACTCTCGCGTTTTTTAAACATTTCTTCTGCGCTTGAGTTTAAATTCTCATCTCTGTAGGGAATTCCCGCCTTTGTGTTCATTAAACCAAGCTCAAACTCGTCAAGAGGGAATTTTATTAATTTTTCATCCAAAGTTGCAATGGTAACATAGGAATGATTTTTTTCATCAAGCATTTTTCCTAAACAAAAACCGTTTAAACTCATAGCCTTTCTGACAGGCTGTGCGCTGCAATAAGTTACAAGTATGCCATCTGGTAAAAGCAGTCTTTTTAATTGTGCAAAAAACTCAACTGACCATAAAGTAGGCAACTTATTTGGCGCAAACGCATCAAGAAAAATAACATCATACGGTTTATTCAACTTTAAAATACTTTTTCTTGCATCATCAATATAAAAATTTATTTTTAAATTACCAAGCTTTTTTTCGCCCCTTAAAAACTCATTAATTTCAGACAAATAAAAATCTGCCGTTTTTGAATACTCAACAAGCTCAAAATCCCACTCCAACGCGTCAATTATAATATCTGAATTTTTATAATAACAAAGGGCATTTTTTGAATTATAACCGATGCCGTAACAAACATCTAAAAGGCGCACACAAGAGGTGTTTTTGGTTCTTTTTTCAAAGTCAGATGGAATTATGAATTTTTCAATACTTTCTTTTTGCGCACCTTCTCTAGAGTGGTAAATTTCATCTAATTCCTTATTGTACAAGCCTATTGAGCCATCATCCGTTTTAAAAATTTGCGCATGTTTCATAAAAATTATTATACAAAAAAGGGAGCAAATTTGCTCCCTTGTAGCTATGTATTTAAAAGATGTGCTAAAAGTGCCATGAATATAACCATTAATACAAACATGCCAATACCTATCAGCACATCTTTGTTATTGTGTTTAAATTCGTTCATTAATTGCCTTTCTACATTAAAAATCTAAGGTAAATATAAGCGCTGCTTAAAATAAGCGAAATAAAGACACAAATTGCACCATATTTCATAAAGTGCAAAAATCCTATCGGATAACCGTTATTTGCAGCATTTTCAGACACATAAACATTAGCTGCAGCACCAATTATGGTTAAGTTACCGCCAAGGCAAGCGCCAAGGGACAGTGACCACCAAATAGGATAAGCGTAAGCACTGCCCAATTCACGCTCAATTTCTGCAATTAAAGGCGCCATTGTAGCAGTATATGGGATATTATCGATAATACCTGAGGCAATACCTGAAATCCATAATACTAAAGAGCAAGTGAGCGCTTTTGAACCTTGAGTAACGTCAATAAGCCATTGCGCCATAAGTTTTATACCACCTGACGCTTCAAGTGCACCTATAATAATAAATAATCCGATAAAGAAAAATATGGCATTCCACTCAACATCGCGCAAAATATCTGTCGGTTTTTCAAAAAGTAAAAGTACACAAGCGCCCATCATTGCGACAATGCTTGTTTCTATATGCAATGTATCATGCAAAACAAAGCCCAATATGACAAGTGAAAGCACCACAAGTGCCCTTATCATAAGAGGTATATCCTCAATAGTTTTTGAATTATCAATTTCCATAACGGATTTCATTTTTTCTTCAGTTGTTACAAGCTGTTTTCTAAACAAGAAATACATTGTTGTGACAACTGCAAGCAAAATAATCGCTACAATTCCGGTTAATTCTTTTATAAAATCCATAAAAGAAAAACCTGCAGCGGAACCTATTATAATATTTGGCGGATCGCCTATAAGTGTTGCCGTACCGCCAATGTTAGATGCAAAAATCTCTACTATTAAAAAAGGCAAAGGGTTTATGTCTAATTTTTTTGCAATGGCAAAAGTAATCGGCAAGATTAAAATAACTGTTGTTACATTATCCAAAAGTGCACTTACAGCAGCAGTGAAAATTGATAACATAAAAAGAACTTTTACAGGATGACCTTTTGTAAATTTTAAAAGTTCATTTGCAATCCAGTTAAAAATACCGCTGCGAGTAGTAATTGCAACAATTATCATCATTGAAACAAGTAAAAATATTACGTTGAAATCAACAAAATTAATAAAATAATGCGGATTTATAACCCCATCAATCGTTTTTGTTTGACTGACAAGATTTAATAAAATCGCAATAACTGCGCCAATAAGCGCTATTGTAACCTTTGGAATTTTCTCTAGCGCTATAAAAATATAGGCAAGAATTAAGAGCCCCGCGCTAAACGCTACAGCATTTGCGCTTACAAAATTTTGAAATGTTTCCAGCATGTTTTATCTCCCGCTCCTTTGTAAATTTAAAATAGAAGCTATTGCAACTGCAACCATTTCTTCTTCGTTTGTTTGTGGTCTTTTTTTAGTTGTTGTTGTTTCAACCACTTTTGGCGGAAACTTTTTGTTCAAATAAGCAACAATGCTCGATGTAATATCCATGGCAATGACCATAATTGTCAAAAAGGCAAATACTACAAGCATACCAACAATAGTAATAATTACACCGTCAGAGACGGCTTGAATTACATTTTCCATTATTTTCTCCTTTATCATATACTGTTTAAACTTAAAAACGTATATTTTTAAGGAGCACGACGGTTAATTTCGGTCAAGTATACGAGTTTAGTGCAATTAATTGTTAAAAAATTATTTTTATAAAAATAACTAACTTTTTTTGAAAAATCAAA
The DNA here is from genome assembly GCA_944324895.1 of Candidatus Gastranaerophilales bacterium. GTDB lineage: Bacteria > Cyanobacteriota > Vampirovibrionia > Gastranaerophilales > Gastranaerophilaceae > Galligastranaerophilus. The sequence goes on along the minus strand of CALUYC010000002.1, from coordinate 24,591 downwards.
CCTGAAAGACGGAGCAACTGAACTTATAAAACCATTATTAGACTCTTTATGAGAGGTTATTGATTTTAGAGAATTATTTTGGCACACAAAATGCCCGTCATTAGAGCTTTTATTAAGCATGCCATTTTTTTCGGCATCAATAATAAAGTTTTTCTCAACCAGAAGATTTTTTTTATACTCACTATGATTATCTGCACAAAGCGCACTGTAAAAGAACAGTTGCGCGCATATGAATATAAAAGTTAATAAAATCCTCAAATTCATAATTGTATTTTATAACAAAATACTATTGACGCAAGACAAGTCCGTCAACAAGAACAAAACGACCAAGCGGCAGAACTTCGCAATATTTTTTTAGTGAATCAATAAAACATTTGTTTTCACAAAAACCACCTGAAATGCAGATTTTTTCGGGATTTTTTGTAAAATTATATGCATTATAAGCTATTCCATGAATAAATTTTGAAATTGCGACAGAGGGCGAAAGTCCTTTTGACACATCGTCCATAATTTTTTCCAACCCGAAAATTCCACATGTAACAGGATATTTTTCTTCGCAAAATTCTAAATCTTGCACTTTCACATCGTAAAATTTTAAAAGCATCTCTATTGTTGCTCCTGTTGCTGCAGCACAACTGGAATTCCAATCCATATCAGAAAATTTAGAGTTTTTATATTTTATCCATTTAATATCTCTTGAGCCTAAGTCCAGCGCTATAAAATTATTTTCAAGATGTGCTTTTGCGCCCATTGCAAGTGCAACGACTTCATTTTCGTATCTGTCTGAATCTTTATCACTTGTGTGACCTGTCATTTTTTCATATTTTATGTCAAATTTTCTTGCCTCACATGTAGGATAAATGCTGTATTTACGCTCTCCTAACGGTGTTATTTCAAGAATTTTTGACCAGGTTGTACCTGCATCTATATAAAATTTTGAATTGCTCATCTTAACCTCAAAAATGCTTCGATTTTAGCATAAGCAGAATTTGTCGGAACAACATCGACATCAATGTAAAGTCCGTTGTATTTATCTGCCAAATACTTTGCAAGTGCCGTTTTAGAACAAAAAGTCTGGGCAAAAAATACTGTGGGTAAATTAGGCTCAACGTACATTTCAAGCTCAAAATTTGCCGGATTTTTAGCCTCAACACATCTTGACCAACCAAAAACATGGGTTTGAGGTGGAAATAAATCGCATATATTTAAATCATTTGGCGGTACTCCCCAAAAACCAAAACGCGCTTTAGTTTGTTCAAGATGTGAATAGTCTTTTTGATCAACAATATTTGCGGTAATTAACGATAATTTTTCTTTAAGTGGTAATGAGCTTTTACAAATTGGCACATCTTGCAGTTGATTTATTGGCAAATTGTCTTCAAAAAATGAAATTTCAACATTAAATCCCTCGTTTTTTAATAAATTTGCAGCAAAAAAACCGCTGTCGCACTTGTCTTTTCCAACTGCAGCTAAAATTTTTATAATTCTGTCTTTTAAATAAAAAGCGTTATCAAAAATGTTTTTAATAATCCCGCAATACGCATCAGGAGTGAATTTAGACGAAGGATAATTAAAACAAATGTCTAAATCGACCCAAGTTGCGTTTGGGTATTGAATTTTTGTTTTATTTATTAAGTCAGGGTGCGGGTATCCCCAAAATGCAATTATATCCTTTGTCATAGGCTTAAATACAGTTTTATTTCATCATCATCGTTAAGTTCGGTTGCAGCAACTAAAATTCTTTTATCATCTAACGCAATACCCCCTAAAATACCTTTTTGTTTAAGCATTTCAAGGTATTCTTGCGCGTTTTGATTTTCTTTTAATTCATAAACAAATTCGTTAAAAAAGTTTTTATTTAAAATATTATAACCCATATCTTTTAAGCCTTGCGCCAATTTATGGGCATTTTTATAAGCAATATAATTAACTTCCCTAAAACCTTTTTCACCGAGTAAACTTAAATATAAAGTAGCACAAAGTGCGCAGTGAGCTTGATTTGAACAAATATTACTCGTTGCTTTTTCACGTCTTATATGCTGTTCGCGAGCTTGCAGAGTTAAAACATAAGCGTCTTTACCTTCTTTATCAACGGTTTTACCTGCAATTCTCCCCGGTAATTGACGTTTATATGTATCACGACAGGAAATAAATCCCCCATAAGGCCCGCCAAAGTTAAGCGAAAGCCCGAGTGTTTGAAAATCGCCAACCGTAATATCGCTCTTTGGAGGTTCTAACAACGATAAAGTTGAAATATCGACACAGGCGATAATTAATTCGTTAGCATTTTTCTTTGGCATTTCTTCAATTTCGCCAAGATAATTTGGATATTGATATAATTTAGCCGCTAAATCGGTATCATCGCAAGCATTTGAAACTATTAATTCAATATCTGCAGCATATAAATAGGTTTTTATAACTTCTAAATAATTAGGATTTACATTTTCATCTACAAATGCTTTATTTTTTTTAGTTAATCTGCATGCCATTAAAATAGCTTCAGCGCAAGCACTTGCACCGTCATAAACAGAGGCATTTGCAACATCCTGCGCGCACAAGGCACAAACCATGGTCTGAAATTCATACATAATTTGCAGCGAACCTTGCGAAATTTCTGCCTGATAAGGAGTATACGCCGATAAAAATTCAAAACGTGATGCGGTATCACCCAAAGCTGCAGGAATAAATTTTTTATACGCACCGCCACCCATAAAGCAAGCATATTCTGTATTGTTTTTTTTAGAAATTTTTTTAATTTTCTTTTGAACTTCAAGCTCGCTTAACGGGTTAAAAAGCCTAAAATCTTCTATACGAGCATTTTTTGGTATAACATCAAAAAGCTCATCAGGGGATTTTATACCGATATCATCGCACATTTTTGTGCGCTCATCGCTTCTCAGTGCTTCATAATTATACATTAGGCCGTTTCTTCTTTGTAATCTTCATACTCCAACAGTCCCAAACTGTCTTGGGCATAGCTGTCGCTTTGTACTTTTACAAGCCAACCTTTTTCCCAAACATTTTCGTTAATCAGTTCGGGAGCATTTATTAATTCTTCGTTAACTTCAACAATTTTGCCGCCTATTGGCATATAAATTTCACTTGCTGCTTTAACAGATTCAATGGTTGCAAAAACTTCGCCCTTTGCAAATTCACTGTCAAGTTCGGGCAATTCGACAAATACAATATCGCCCAACTGTTCAACAGCATAATCAGTCAAGCCGATTTTAAAAGTATCGCCTTCATCAAGAACCCATTCGTGGCTTTTTGAACACAAAATTCCTTCAGGTGGTTGAATACTCATTTTATCTCCTATTTAACATATTTCTTTTGAACAAAAGGTTTTTTGACAATTTTGGCATTGTACATTTTATTTCTTACCATAATTTGCACTGTTGTGCCAATACTTTTTTCTGTTGTGTTAAGTGATGTTGCTAAATTTGCATTTTCACCTTCAAAAGAAATAAGGCAAAGCCCAATATTTTTGCCCAAAGTAGGCGAGATTGAACCTGATGTTACACATCCGCATTTTTTCCCGTCAATGTATATATCAGCACCATGGCGGGCTATTGCTTTATCAACCATTTCAAAAGCAAAAAGCTTTTTAGTCAATGGAATTTCGCCATTTAACTGCCCCAAAATTATTTCTTTTCCGTTATAGTCTTCTTTCTTGTCTTTTGGAACAGACCATCCCAAACCAGCTTCAATAGGGGTTGTATCTTCATTAATATCAGACCCGTACAAACATAGAGCGGCTTCCAGCCTTAGTGTGTCTCTTGCACCAAGACCTACAGGGGTTATTGAAAATTCCCCACCGATTTCTATTAATTTGCGCCAAATTTCAACAACATTTTCATTTTTGCAGATGATTTCAAAACCATCTTCGCCTGTATAACCCGTACGGCAAAGGTAAACGTCTATGCCAAACAGTTTTGTTTGCGCTATTGTAAAAAATTTTGGCTGATTTTCTTTACTAATTCCTGCTTTTTCAATGACATCACAAGCCTTTGAACCCTGCAGAGCAATCATTGAAAATTCATCTGATTTATCATCAATATTTACTCTAAAGCCTTTTGAATTCAACTTGAACCAATCTGTATCAGCTTCCCTGCGTGAAGCATTAACAATTATTAAATACTTATTTTCAAGTTTATAAATAATTAAATCATCAACCAAAGTACCGTTAGAATAGGGTAATTGGCAATAATGCGCATGATTTAGCGAAAATTTTGCAACATCTTGAGGAACAATTTTTTGCAAAAAATTAAGTGCATCATCACCTGAAACAAAAACCTGACCCATATGCGAAACATCGAATATACCAACGTTTTGACGAACATTTTTGTGTTCGTCAAGAATTGATTTGTATTGAACAGGCATTTCCCAACCGCCAAATTCAACCATTTTAGCACCCAGCGCAATATGTTCATCATGCAAAAAAGTTTTTTTCATTGTTAATACCTCTTATCTAATGTAAATCCTTGGCAGACGGACTTTTAGACGGCAAGTAAGCTCATAATTTATAGTATTTAATTCTTTTGCCCAACTGTCGATTGAAAAAAAGTTTCCTGCCTCATCTTCGCCTAAAAGCGTAATTATATCGCCATTTTGGGCTTCAATATCGCCAATATCAAACATCATCTGATCCATAGTAATACGCCCAATTTGATTAATTATTTTGCCGTTAAGGCTTGCTTTAATTTTACCCGACAAAGACCTTGAAACGCCGTCTGCATAGCCTATCGGAATAGTAGCAACTCGTGTTTTTTTATCTGCAATAAAAATATGCCCATAGCTGACACCGTCACCCTTTTCTATGGTATGAATGTTTGTAATTCTACCCTTTAGGCCAATTACTTGTTTTAAATCCGGCAATTTAGAATTTTGAGAATTATCATAACTTAAAGGTGTTAAACCATACAAAATAATGCCTAAACGCAGCATGTCAAATTTTAAATCGCCATAAAATAGGCTTGCTGCAGAATTTGAACAATGAACAGTCAAACCCGTTGTGTCTATTGAGTTTATAACATATTTAAAATTATCAATTTGTTTTTCTGTGATTTCAGCATTTTCAACATCGGCAAAATGTGTAAAAATTCCCCTTAAATCCAAATATGGTGCAGCCTTAGCTTTATTAAAAAATTCTATTGCATATTTTGGATTAATACCGATTCTGTTCATGCCGGTATCGATTTTTATATGGGCTTTAAGTTTTTTGCCACCCAAACGCTCGCTGATTAATTTTGCGGCTTCAAGATGTTCATCAGAGAAAATTGAAACAGTAATGTCATTTTTTATTGCCGTTTCATAAGACCAAATAGGAACGGAGCCAAGCACTAAAATCGGCGCAGTAAATTTATTTTGCCTTAATTCAAGCGCTTCATCAATACTTGCAACACCAAAAACACTAATCCCGCATGCAAGCAATGTAGGCGCACACATAATCGAACCATGCCCGTATGCATCAGCCTTAATAACAGCAAGCAGTTTAGTGTTTGCATTCTTTGAGTTTTTAAAAACAGTCTTTTTGATTTCTAAAATATTGTGTTCTAAATGTCCCAAATTTACCTCGACCCAAGCGTCGCGGTGTTTGTTTACAAAAGTTCCCCTAAAATTTTGCATTTTTTAAACTCAACTCCAGTGTGTTTTCCATTAGCATTGCTATGGTCATAGGCCCAATCCCACCGGGGACAGGAGTTATAAGAGAAGCAATTTTTGAAACCTCCTCGAAATCAACATCCCCAAAGATTTTTCCGCTTTCATCTCGCGAAATGCCAACATCAACAACAACAGCATTTTCTTTTACAAAATTTTTTGTAACAAGACCTTTTATGCCGGTTGCACTTATTAAAATATCTGCTTCACGCGCTGTCTGTGCAAGGTTTTTTGTTTTTGAGTGCGCAACGGTAACTGTAGCATTTTGCGCCAAAAGCAACTGTGCCAAAGGCTTGCCTACCATATTTGAACGTCCGATAATAACAGCGTTCGAACCTGAAATTTCAACGTTATATTTTTTCAAAAGTTTCACAACTCCCTTTGGAGTGCAAGAAATTGCATAAGGATTTGAATTTGTCAAAAGCCTGCCACAGTTTATGGGATGAAAACCATCGACATCTTTTTTTGGGTCGATAAGTTCTATAAAATCTTGTGAAACCAAGTGTTTTGGCAGTGGTAGTTGCAACAAAATTGCATCGGTATCCTCATCGAGATTTAAATTTAAAATTAAATCTTTAAGCTCATTTACGCTTGTATTTTCTTTTAAATAAAAAGTTTTCGAAACAAAACCAAGCTCACGCGCGGTTTTTTCTTTGTTTTTAACATATATTTTTGAAGCAGGGTCATCTCCAACTAAAATAACCGCAATAGAAGGTTTATTTTCTAAATTTTCAACACGAGATTTTATTTGCGTTAAAATTTCTTTTGAATACGCCTTTCCATCCATTATTTGAGCCATTTATACCCCTCCTGAAATATCTTGCGGAAGGTTTAAGCGAGAATAAAAATCTTTTATTGAATCTTTGACTGTTTCATAATTTACTTCTTCACCAAAGTCATCAACAATTCCCAAAAGATTTAAATTATTCAAATTAATTTGTTCAACAAATTTATTCAAAGTTTCTTTTTTTGCTTTATTTAAAATTACCCCAAATTGCCCGTCCGCTGCGTATTTTTTAGAAAAATCATAAATTTCACCGGCAAGGTGAACTGACTTTTGATTAGGATTTGCAACAATAATAGAGGTATCAATAGGGTAATCTACAAGTAAATTTAAATATTTTAAGTCAAATTCACAATCAAATATAACAAAGTCATATCTGTCGACAAGTTTCACAAGGGCGTCATTCATCTGTTTTGTTATAGGACAACGGCAGTCTTTTGAAGCAACAAACCAAGAAACAATAATATCTGTATTTTCTTCTACTTCTTCCAAAATATCTTCAAGCGCCCACTCAATATATTCCTGTTTTGTCATACCTTTTGGAATACCTGTTTTATATTCGTGTTTGCCTGAACGAATACCATATATCGTATTTCTTGATTTTAAGCCAAAACTACCTGCAAGTTCACAAGTTAAATCATTGTCTACAAGCAAAATTGAAGCAGAGGGGAAATATTCTCTTAAAAGAGAGCAAAAAGCTCTGACAAGAGTTGTTTTACCGCTGCCACCTTTACCTAAAAGAGCAAGTGTATGTGTCATAAAAGAGCACCATGCCTTTCTTTCAGGCGATTTGACAATTCTTTGGTTAACTTTAATGCTTTAAGCGCGCAGTCATTATCTAAAGAACCGCAACCGCAAGAAGGAGTGAGAAACAAATGTTCTAAAAGAATTTTTTTATCAATTCCCTTAGAAGTAAAGCATTTTAGCGCACTGTTAAATTTTTCCTCTAACGTATCAATGTCAAGATTTTTTATCTCGTCACTTACCGTCGGAACAATACCAAAAGCAAAAATACCGCCGTTTTCAATAAATTTTTTAGCTGCAGATGCAAAATTTGCAACACTTTGAGAGAAAAAATAAGCATCAAAGTTTACAATATCTACACCTGAAGAAAGCGCGATTTCCCAATCGGTTTTACCGCAACAGTGTACCCCGCACAGTGCACCAAACTTTTTTAGGTCATCTGCTATAACTTTAAGCATATTAACTACGTCAGAACTTTCAACCGATAAAAATGCACAAGAGCCTACTTGCGAAATGGACGGTTCATCCATAAAAATTACGGCACGAGCATTTGGAGCGGCTTTTTTAAATTCTTTTACCTGCCAAAGAGCTTTTAAGGAAAGGGTTTTAATACATACATCCCTTAAAACTTCGTTGTAATATGCACATTTACCTTCATTATCCGTAACAGAAGTCGAAAAAGTAAAAGGACCTGTTATTGAACCCTTTACAAAATCAGGATTTTTATTTTTTAATTCATTTAAAAACGGTGCAAGCGTGTTTGAATTTGGCGGTAAAATAGCATATTTATCAAGGGTTTGCTCGCATTCAAGCAAATCGGAAGAACCAACTACATTTTCGTAATCAAAAAATAATTCTTCAAGCGCAACAAAAAATTCTTCACTTTCAGGATTTAAAAAATATTTATCACCATCAAAACTAAGCCCTGCAAGGTTTTGCGTATATTGAAACACCATATCTTCTTCACGCGCAAAATGCGGTAACTGTGGCCAAAAGGGCATACTTTTAAATTCATTGAAAATAAAATCTAAAGCTTCCTTTGGTGCATTTGTGTCTTTAAAAGGCAAAGAGCCTATTCCCGTATAATTTAAAGTTAACTCGCTCATAGATTTATTTTATTATAAAATTAAAAAGAAGTAAAATTATGAAAAAGGGGTAAAAATGGCACAAAAAAAGGAATATAAAAACATCTTGCTTGTTAATTGGGGCGGAATAGGGGATGAAATTCTTTTTATGCCCGTAATTAGCAGTCTGAAAGAGATTTTTAACGATTGCAAAATTACTCTTGCGCTTGAACCTCGAAGTGCAAGCATAGTGCAACTTTGCCCCGATATTAACGATATAATAAAGGCTGACATTAAAGCACAAGGAATAAAAAAATATTTAAATATTTTAAAATTTTTAACTCAAGTTTGGAGAAAAAATTTTGACATTGTAATATCAAGCGGAAAGTCCCCATTGGTAGCAGTTTTGTTATTTTTAACGGGAATAAAAGAGCGTATGGGTTTTAAATCTAAAACTTCATTTTTGCTTACAAAAAGTGTAGAATTAAACAAAAATCAATACGCTTCAAATATGTATCATGATTTAATTTCGCCTATTTGTAATTTAGAATGCCAACTGCCAAAAATTGCAGTAGATGAAAATTACTTGTTGCCTCAAAATCTTAAGGAGAATGATTTTGTGGCAATTCACCCCGGGGTTAGTAAAATGAGTATTAGAAAAAATATTTTAAAATGCCCCAAATTGGACTTTTGGAAAAATTTAATTACGGAATTACTTGAAAAAGGCGAAAAAGTTGTACTTTTTGGTACACGAGACGACGAGGAATTGATTTCAAAAATTGTTGCAGATGAACAAATTTCATCAAATCAAAATTTCATTAATTACTTTAACAAAACAAAAAGTTTGCTTGATATGGCAAATATATTTAACAAGGCAAAATGTGTCATTTGTGCCGATTCTGCTCCTATGCATGTGGCAGTTGGGGTAAATGTTAAAACTTTTGCAATTTTTGGACCTACAAACGAAACCAAACTTTTGCCAAAAGACGATAAATTTTATGTAATAAAAAATAACACACTAACCTGTCGCCCTTGTTTGTGGCACAAAAGGGCACAAAACTGTGAGCAAAGCGATTGTTTAAATATCGATTATAAAGAAATAATAAGCAAAATTTAACTCCGGTTTGATTTTAAGCTTGTCTTAGTGTAGAATTTTCATAGGTTTTGAGTAAAATGAGGCTTAAAATATATGAAAAAGATATTTTGTCTGCTTGTACTTTGTTTATTAGCTTTTAGCGTAAACACAGCATCAGCACTTGAAGTTACTGATGTCCAAAATGACTACTGGGCAGCATCACAAATTGCAAATGCGCTAAACAAAGGCTATATGGGCTTTAAAAGCGGTTATAGTTTCGCGCCAGATGAAACACTTTCAAGAAGTGAATTCGTACATATGCTTTTAAAAGTTATAAGAAGTGAAGATATTATGACTGATGGCACAACAAAGTTTAAGGATGTTGATTCTTCAACTCAATATGACCAAAGCATTTTAACATCAGAACAGTTAAGATTAATCTTCGGTTATCCCGATTACACTTTTAAGCCCGAACAATCAATTTTACGTTCTGAAGCAAACGCGGTTATTGCTAACGTTACAAAAGGTTTTTATGGCGATACAAGCGTTCTTAACAGTTTTAGCGACAAAGACCAAATTCCCAACTGGGCAATTTATCCTTACGCAAAAAATGTTACAAATAAATTGTACATAAATCACCCCGACCCTTCATATTTTAGACCTAATGACTATTTAACACGTGCAGAAGCTGCGGTTTTATTTGAACAAATTGAAAAACATATGAATCTTGTTGAAGATAAATTCAAAAGAACTGCAAACAAAATTCCTACTGAGTTTTTAGGCACAAACACTCTAAAACTTGTTGAAGGCGCGCCAAGAAATACCGTAAATATTTACAACACAAAAAATGTTATTGAAGCAGGAAATATAATTCTTGCAAAACCAAGCCAACCAATAAACAGTAAAAAACACGAAATTGGCGACCAGCTTGTATTTGTAGCACCGACTGATGTTTACACTCAAGAAGGTACGTTTTTGTATCCTGCAGGAACACAGTTTGTTGCCGATGTTCAAAAAATTAAATACACTCCCTTTAGAATTAAAAAACAAAAAAATCTTATAGTATTAAGAAAATTCTATATGCCAAACGGAATAAGTCATGAAATGGCAGGCGTGACATACACAACAGACAAAGGTAAAGTCGTAACGACCAAAACAGTCGACAAAAAAGCACCTGTTAAGGAAAACTATTTTGAAGGCAGAAAAGAAATTACAAAAGCTGAATTTTTAGTTAAATATACCGACAAATTATCGCCAATCGTTAAATATGACTTAAAGGGCGATGAGCTTGTGTACATTCTTTTAACCGGAGATATGGTTATTCCTAATGAAAATTATTGGGAATTTGAGGTTGAAGACGAAAGTCAAGGTCAGGATAATTCGGTTAATACCCATACAAATATGTAAATTAAACGGCTCAATTAAGAGCCGTTTTTTTAATCATAATTAAATCTTTTAGTGTTAAATCTCTTGGTGAGCCAACATCAGTGGAATGTTGCCTTAAAAGATAAGAAGGGTGCAAAATGGGAATAAATTTTATTCCTTTGTAACCTTCAATATTTTCAAAAATTTGTCCGCGAACTTTTGAAATTTTAAACTTTTTATCCAAAAAACTCTCCATTGCAGTAGCCCCGCAAAGCACAATGATTTTCGGCTTTATAATTTCAATTTGTGCGCGCAAATACCTTTCACAGGCGGCTTTTTCTTCTTTTGTAGGCTTCCTGTTCTCAGGCGGTCTGCATTTTAGTGTATTTGCTATATACAAATCTTCATCTCGATTAATCCCAGCCGAGTGCAAAAATTCGTTTAAAAGCTTGCCTGCACGACCGACAAAAGGCTTACCAGATTTATCTTCATCGGCTCCAGGGGCTTCGCCTATAAGCATAATCTTTGCATTTTCAGAACCATCATAAAAAACCGTATTATTTCTTGAAATATAAAGAGGGCAGCTTTTACATTGCTGCACCTCTTTTTCAAGTTTTTTTAAATTTTCAAAAGTCATTAGTTTTTATATTCCTTTTCAAAACCAAACAACGAAGATACACTTTGATCATCGTGAATTCTTGAAATTGCTTCACCTAAAAGCGGTGCAATGCTAAGTTGTGTAATTTTTGTCGGAATAAACTCGTTTTTCAAAGGAATTGTATTTGTCACAATAACTTCTTTGATAGGTGCTTCATCAAGTCTTTGCAACGCAGGGCCCGAGAACACAGGGTGGCAAGCGCAAACATAAACTTCTTTTGCACCTTCTCTTATAAGCAACTTTGCAGCTTCGCAAATTGTCCCTGCGGTATCTATCATATCATCAAACATGACACAGACTTTGCCTTTAACATCACCTATTACATGGTCTGCTATTGCCACGTTGTGCTTGTCACGACGTTTATCGATAATTGACAAAGGACAATTAAGAGCTTTTGCAAAAGAACGAGTTCTTTGAACACCGCCTGTATCGGGAGAAACCGCCATAAGTACATCTGATGGTATATTTAAGTTTTTAATGTAGTCAACAAGCACAGGGGTAGAATAAATGTGGTCAACCAAAATGTTAAAGAAACCTTGAATTTGACCTGTGTGCAAATCCATTGCAAGAACACGATTTGCACCTGCCGTTGTTAATAAGTCGGCAACAAGTTTAGCCGTAATTGCTTCTCTACCTGATGTTTTTCTGTCCTGACGAGCATATCCGTAGCAAGGAATAACAGCTGTAATTGTTTTTGCACTTGCACGTTTAAAAGCATCAATTATAATTAAAAGCTCCATTAGGCTTTCATTTACAGGGTTGCATACCGGTTGAACAACAAAAACGTCATCGCCGCGGATAGAATCTTGAATTTGAACGTAAATTTCACCGTCCATAAAGTTTTTAACTATCATAGGCTCAACCGTTGTACCTAAATATTGAGCAATTTCTTGCGCCAATACAGGATTTGAACGGCCTGAAAAAAGTTTAATGTCATGTGTGGGCAAAACCGTACTTTGTTGCTGTTCCATAACTTCAAGCCCTAATTTCATTTTTATTTATCTCCTTTGTTTAGTAATTTCTTTTGTTTTTCAACCCATTCGGGGTACTCTTTTTGTGGTGTTCTACAAAGTGCAAGTGAATTGTTTTGAACATTTTTTGTAATAACACTGCCGGCACCCACAAACACATTTTCACCAAGCTCGACAGGTGCTACTATAACACTGTTTGAGCCGATTGAAACACCGTCATTTAAATACGATTTTTTCTTTTCTTTTGTAATTGAATTGTAATTTGCAAAAATTGTGCCTGCGCCAATGTTTACATTTGAACCTAAAGTTGCATCTCCTACATAGCTTAGGTGTGAAACATTTGTATGAGAACCTATTTTCGCGTTTTTCAATTCTACAAAATTGCCGACTTTTGAGTAATCTCCGACTTCGACATTGCCCCTAAAGTGCGAAAAAGGCCCAATTTTACAATTAGAGCCAATCTTATTTTTGCCGTTTATATATGTATTGGGGTAAATTACAGTGTCTGCGCCGATTTGTGTTTCGGGTGAAATTGAAGTCGATAGAGGATCAACTATTGTAACACCCATTTCCATAAGCTCGTTAAGCTTTTCATTTTTCATAATTTGGGTGGCTTGTGCAAGTTGTGCTCGTGAATTAATACCTAACGTCTCATCAGCATTTTCTATAACAAAAGAAATTGCTTTTTTATTTTTTTCTTTTGCCCAGCAAACAATGTCTGTAAGGTAATATTCACCTTGCGAATTGTTATTTTTAAGTTCGCCAAAAGCATTTTTAACACTTTCCCATTTAAGGCAATAAACACCGGCATTAATTTCTTTTACCGCTTTTTGCTCGTCATTTGCATCTTTTTGTTCAACAATACACTCAACACTACCATTTTGAGAGCGAATTATTCTTCCATAACCGAACGGATTTTCAAAAATTGCACTCATAACAGTAACATCAGCATTGTGTTCAAGGTGGTATTCAATCATAGAACGCATTGTAGATGCTTTTAGAAGCGGAGTATCGCCACAAGTAACAATTACCGTACCGCAAAAATCTTTTAGTTCACCTGTGGCCATTGAAACAGCATGGCCTGTTCCAAGTTGCTCTTTTTGAAGAGCACAAGTAACATTTTCGTATTTTTTTAAGTAATTTTCAACTTCATCTGCACCATGCCCAACAACTACAATGCTTTGAGTATCATTTTGCGGATAAATTTCATTTATAGCATCAACAACCCAACCAACTAAAGGTTTAGAAAATATTTCATGCAAAACCTTCGGCTTGGACGATTTCATCCTTGTACCCTTGCCTGCTGCAAGAATTACTGCCTTAAAGCTTGTTTTGCGGTTAAACATGGGGGACGCCTTATTTTTTCATACTTGTTACAAGAAAATTCTCTCATGAAGTTATGTAAATTTAAAGTTTTTAAATGAATTTTATGAACATTTTTTTACAAAAGAATGTATAATTGAAAAAAAGGAGAAAAGAACTATGAAATCTGACGCAATTAAAGAGGGTATGGCGCATGCACCGCACAGGGCACTACTTTACGCCGGCGGTTTAAGCGATAAAAATATTAAAAAACCGTTCATCGGCATTGCAAGCTCATTTTCGGATTTAGTCCCGGGGCATGCCGGAATGAGGGATTTGGAGCGACAAATTGAAAAAGGCATACACTCAAACGGCGGTCAGGCATACATTTTTGGTACTCCTGCGATTTGTGACGGCATTGCAATGGGTCATAGCGGAATGAGATATTCACTGCCCAGCCGAGATTTAATTGCGGACTGCGTTGAAGCTGTAGCTGCCGCGCACCAGCTGGACGGACTTGTACTTTTGACAAATTGCGATAAAATCACACCGGGGATGTTAATTGCAGCCTTGCGTTTAAATATTCCCGCTATCATTGTTACCGCAGGGCCATCTTTAGAAGGTCAGTGCAAAGGCGAAACTTTAACATTTATCAGAGGTTCATCCGAGGCTGTCGGAAGATACAGAGCAGGCGAAATAACTGCTGAAAAATTATGCGAAATGGAACATTATGCTTGTCCCACCTTTGGTGCATGTCAAGGATTATACACCGCAAACACTCTTGCATGTTTAACAGAAGTTATGGGAATGAGCTTAGAAGGTTGTGCAACTGCCTCTGCAGTAAGTTCAAAAAAACGCAGAATAGCTTTTGATTCGGGATATACAGTTGTAGATTTGGTAAGACAAAACATCTGCCCAAAAGATATTATTACAAGAGATTCTTTAAGAAACGCAATTATTTTAGACTTGGCACTTGGCGGTTCGACAAATTCCATTCTGCACTTGCTTGCAATAGCAAATAGCGCAGGAATTCCTCTTTCACTTGATGATTTTGAAGAATTAAGCTTTAAAATTCCTCAAATTATTAAATTAGACCCTTCATCAACACTTACAATGACTGATTTAGACAACGCAGGCGGCATTTCGGGTGCATTAAAAACAATTTGGGGACATAGCGATGAACTTAAAAACACGATAAATTTAGTTGGTCAAACAGTTGAACAACGCGCAAAAAATGCTTGGGTTGACAGTAACGTTATTAAACCTTTCGATAATCCAATAACCAAAAACCCCGGCCTTGCAATACTTCATGGTAATTTAGCCCCATTGGGCGCAGTTGTTAAAATTTCAGGTGTCGATGAAAGTGTCTTTGAATTTGAAGGCACAGCGCGAGTTTATGAGCGCGAAGAAGACGCTATGAAAGGCATTGAAACAGATGAAGTTGTTGCAGGCGATGTTGTTGTTATCAGAAACGAAGGCCCGAAAGGCGGCCCCGGAATGCGCGAAATGCTTGCACCGACATCTCTTTTGGTTGGTAAAGGGCTTGGAAAATCTTGTGCTTTAATTACCGATGGCAGATTTTCAGGCGGCACAAGAGGCTTGTGCATAGGACATATCTGCCCTGAAGCACCTGAAGGCGGTATAATAGGGCTTATTAAAAACGGCGATAAAATTAAAATCGACATAAATAAAAGAACCATCGAGCTTTTGGTTTCTGAAGAAGAACTTTCTCAAAGGCAAAAAGAATTTGTGCCGGTTAAAAAAGAAATCCCAAAAGGATTTTTAACCAAATACGCAAAAACTGTTCAGGGCGCAAATTTAGGAGCAATCACAGGTTAAAAAATCGGGGTTAAACCCCGATTTTATTTTATACTTTTTGAAATACCATGGCGCTTTTTGTACAAAATAATAAAAAATATCACAATGAGTGCAGTTGCACCAAGAATAATTAATTCCAAATGATTTTTTATACTTTCACCAAAAAGCATAAGTACGATACTGACAATAAAAAATCTCATACCGCGACCAATTACGGATGAAAGAGTAAAAGCAAGCAAATTCATATTTAAAATACCGCTTGCTATTGTAAAAACTTTATAAGGAATAGGGGTAAAAGCTGCGAAAAATACCGCATGTACACCCCATTTGTTATAAAGCGCTTCAACATCGTTAAATTTTTGCAGGGCACTTTTTAGTTGTTTTCTTTTTTCCACTCCTTTTTTATTTGAAAGAGAAGTTAAAATCCAAATAAAAACAGGTCTGCCGCCAAATTTACCAATCCAATATCCCACCATACCACCAAAAGCCGATGCTATTGTGCATATTAAAGCATAATACAAAGCACGCTCCGGCTTGGCCAAATCCATTGCTATAAGTAAAAAATCAGGCGGAGGAACAAGGAAAAAGCTTTCTATAAAAGAATTTAGAGCAAGCCCCATTGTACCTAAGCTTTGAAAATAAGTGTCCATCGCACTAAAAATTTGCATTTATACCCTCTCTTTAAAATACTCGTCAACCTGTCTTGAAATTCTGCCGCCCTTAAGTGCTGTTGCGCGCACAATAGCGCTTGTGCACAACTTTTGAGTGTCTTCAACAAAAATCTCCTGTAAAAAAGTAACCGATGTTTTTGTTAATTCAACAATTTTTGTTTTTAAAATACACTCATCCATAAGTTTTGCACTGTATTTATACTTTATGTCAAGCTCAATTACGGGCATAATAACGTCTTGTTCTTTTTGAAGCTTATCAATCTTAATACCGTAATCTTCTAAAAGCTCAACCCTGCCCATTTCCATATATCTTAAATACGCGCCATGCCACATTACGCTGTATGCGTCAGTATCAGCATATTGAACTTTAAATCTCATTACATTTTCAATCATTTTTTATCCTCATATTTTTGATAAGTCACAAATGACGGAGGTTTAATAACTGTCCTTACAACAATTTGTTTTTCCCTGCCCAACCCCGTTACAGTAACGGTTTGCAGCTCATCATCAGATTGAATAATAACACTGCCTGTTTGTGGATTTTCAAAAACATACGCCGGCAATTTTTTATTAAAAGGATTTTTACTAAGCGTATTGAGCTCTTTTGCGGTTGCTTTTGCAACATTTGTAGCATTTTCTTTTTTATTAAGGGCAAAATTAGAAAGAGTTTTTGATGTAAAAACTGCGGCATTTGCAACAACTTTTGCCTCTTTCTTTTTATCCAATCCGCCCGTTAAATAAGGCAAAAGATACAATCCTATGCATAAAACAAGAATTATAATAACTGCTATTTCAATTTTTGCAACTCTGTTCATCTATACCTCTATTTTTGAATAATTAAAAATGATTTTACTTTTCTTTGTTCGTTATTTGATGAAAAAATTTCATTATCTTCATAATTTAGCGATGTAGAAGGGCCACCATCAAATGCCATAATTTTTTCGAAATGATATTTTTCAAGCTTTTTGCCGACTTCTGAAATTGTAGCAGGCGCAAAATTTGAAAATATTATAACGTACAAATAATCATCTTTTAGTGCAACAATGGTGCGCGCCCTTCTTTTGAGCACATGCGCGCTTTGAATTATCGGGTGCCCTGTTTCATCATACTTTACAAAACCTTCTTTTTCTATTGCCATCTCAGGGTAAATCATGGGCCCGCCGCCAAGAGAGTGCGCTAAATAGTAATTTTTGGGCACAGGATCAAAATGGTGAGCTATGTCAAACTTTAAAAAATCAGTAAGGTTATGTTTATAAATCCTCAGTTCACACCTGTTTAAAACATTTTCAACACGATTTTCTTCAGATAATTTTTCAATCATTTCGATTGATTCAAAAGGCGTACCTACCATTTTTTTATCAATCATTACGTAAGAAACTGATTTTGCAGTATTCGGATCAAAAAAACCGCCGTTTACAACAAAGTCAAAATTGTTTTCTTTAAAAACTTCTCTTGCCGTTTTTAAGCCGTCTTGTACAATATAAGGACGAATTCTTTGTCCAAATTCTTTCAGGTCAATTTTATAAACATAAAATTTACCCTTTTTATCATATTTAACATCAATTTCTTCTTGTGCATATGCAGCTGTTGCAAGCAAAAAAATCGTGAATACTAAAAATATTTTTTTGAACATTATAAATCCCTCGCCTTTTTAATTACAAAAATGGCTGCAATAAATACAATTATAGGAAAAGCCGCAGCCAAAAACGGCCACAAAACACCTTTTTGTGCCAACAAGTCAAAAAACGGAAGTGTTATATAGTAGGCAAAAATCATACCTACGCCTATTGTAAATCCAACAAGCCTTTGTGAGCGCGGTGGTGAAAAGCCAAGCAGACAACCAATCGCAGCAAATATTACGCAAGTTAAAGGGTGCAAAAATCTTTGATAATATTTTGTAAGCATAAAATTGTGCTCGTCGGTATATTCTTGCTTTTTAAGCAATTTTACGTATTGTCCGAGCTCTTTATTTGTATAAGACCTGTCACGACGGGTAGCATTTTTCATCAGTTGAAAAACTTCATCAGATAATTTTTCATTTAAAATCGGATAATCGCCAACCTCTTTAATTTCCTGATAAATACCGTTAGGGTTAATGCTATATTCTTTTGCTTCTTTTAAAAGCCATTTATCATTCAGTTTTAATGCGTAAGGTGCAAAAATAATGCTGTTAAACATCTGTGCATCATCATACCGTTTAGGCGAAAAGTTAAGCAAAATAAGGTTTCTGATTGCCTGTACACTAAAGTTTGAAACAATAAGCCCCTGTTTTGGTTTGTCGTTTTCATCTTTTATAAGATAAACGAAATGCACGTCATATCCGCCTGCTTCGCCTGCTTTGGCGGATGTATATGGGATAAATCTGTCATTTACAACATAGCAAACATAAGCAAGTATTACTCCTAAAACCAACACAGGTGCCATAATTCTATTAAATGAAAGCCCGACTCCACGAAAAATACTAAGCTCAGAGTTTTTTGAAAGTGTATCAAAAGTAAACAAAGACCCAAGCAAAATACCTACAGGAATAGCTTTTGCAAGTACTTTTGGAATTTCATACAATAAAAGTTTGGTTGCCTCAAGCATAGGCATATGCTCAATTAATATTCTTTTGATTGTTCTGACAAGCGTTTCAGGGGCAATCCATACAATAATAAACAAAAACAGGCAAACAAGCGTCGCCATAAGCACTTGTTTAAAAATGTATTTATCAAAAATTGTAAGTTTTAATTTATTCATTAAAGTGTAAAGTCTTTTCCTAAATAAAATTCTTTTGCAACAGGGTCAACTGCAACATCTTTAGATTTGCCCGAAATTTTTATTTTACCGTCAAAAATTACATAGGCTCTATCGGTAATAGATAAAGTTGCTTTTGGATTGTGGTCGGTAATAAGCACGCCGATACCTTTTTCGCGCGCAAGTTTATAGATGTTTTCTTTAATTTCACCTATTGCAATAGGGTCAATACCCGTAAACGGTTCATCCAACAAAATAAAGTGCGGGGTTGCAGCTAAGGCTCGAGCAATTTCAACCCTTCTTCTTTCACCACCGGAAAGTGAAACCGCCGAAGCATTGCGGAGTTTTTTTACACCAAATTCTTCAAGCAAATCTTCAAGTTTTTGGGCTTTTTGTTCTTGATTTAAAGATTCGTTCATCTCTAAAACAAGTTTTAAATTATCCTCTACAGAGAGTTTCCTAAAAATTGATGCTTCTTGCGGCAGATAACCAATACCTTTTTTTGCTCTTTCATTCATTGGCATTTGGGTAATTTCAAGCATTTCACCGCTTTTTTTATTTTGTAAAAATATATGCCCCGAGTTTGCCTTTACAAGCCCTACTATCATATAAAAAGTTGTTGTTTTACCTGCACCGTTTGGGCCTAAAAGACCAACAACTTCACCTTTATTAACCTCAAAAGAAACATCATTAACAACAGAGCGGTCTCCGTATATTTTAATAAGGTTATTTGCAATAATTTTCATTTAAAATATTCCTTAAATACTTAAATTATTATAAAACAAAAATAAATATTTGCTCTAAATATTTTTATAGTAAAATAAGCATAAGGACTTAAATAAGGAGATTCTTATGGGTATTATGGACGGTAAAAAAGGCATTATATTTGGTGTCTCAAATAAACATGGTATAGCCAATGCTATTGCCGAGCAAATTTATGCTGCAGGTGGCGAAATTGCTTTTACATACGCTAATGAAGCAATGGAAAAAAGAGTAAAACCAATAGCGCAAGAAATGAACGCTAAAATGTGCATAGAATGCGATGTTACAAAAGACGAAGACGTAAAAAAAGTTTTTGAAGAATACGCAAAAATTTATGACAGATTAGATTTTGTAATCCACGCCATTGCATTTGCCAATAAAGAAGACCTTTTGGGTGATTTTTATACAACAAGCAGAGAAGGCTGGGATTTAGCTATGCATGTAAGTGCTTATTCTCTTTTAACACTTACAAAATATGCTAAGCCACAAATGGAAAAAACCGGCGGCGGTTCAATTTTGGCACTTACTTACCTTGGCTCAACCCACGCTGTTGCAAACTACAACATCATGGGTGTAGCAAAAGCCGCACTTGAGTCTTCAATGAGATTTATTGCAGCTGATTTGGGTAAATTTAACATCCGTTGCAACTGCTTATCCGCAGGCCCTGTTAAAACACTTGCAGCAAAAGGTATTGGCGGATTTGACAAAATGCTTAAATTCAACGCTCTTAAAGCTCCGCTTAATCGCACGCCGTCTTTAGAAGATGTTGGCAAAGCAGGTTTATACTTGGCTTCTGACCTGTCTTCAGGTGTAACAGGACAAGTACAATTTGTTGACTGCGGCGCTTCAAGCGTGTTTGCTTCCCTCGACGAAATGGAATGCGTGAGTCAAGCGAGCTTAGCGTAAGCTTAGCAAGCGAAGACGAGCGCTTGGGTGTGTGAAGCCCGAACGGGAAGGCGAAGAGCCTTGCCGACAGGGCGTAACCGTACCAAATGCGTGAGTCAAGCGAGCTTAGCGTAAAATATAAATCAAAGTATCGCCAATGGATTATCCTTTGGCGATATTTTTGAACAATAGTGAGAAGAACAAATAAGGGGTAAACTATTCTTTAATCTGCATGTTTGCAGCAAGTGCCATTTTTTGAGCTTCAGATAGATTTTCCCAAGCTCCGACACCTTTAAACTCCGTATCCATCGCAGCTTTTGCATTTTCAGTGTTGCTTTCAAAAGCACCCATTGATGTTTCAATATCTTTTATCCTATCTTCTGACAGATAATCTTTTGGGTTAACAAATTTTCCAAATGCAATCGCTTTGTTTTGAATTGCACTCATTTGCATTGCTTCAAAGATAGCCTCAGGGTCTTTTGCCTCGCTTTTTACACTTTGTTGCGAGTTTTCCCTGTCTTGAGCTTTCTTTTCGTCATTCTCTTTCTTAACGGGCTGATTGTTTACATAAAAATTAGCATTTGCGCCTATTTTTGAAATATTGTCCATTGTCTTCTCCTTGTTGTCCTTATTGTCTACAATAAGTATTTCGGATGAATTTTAATGAACTTTATGATTTTGGCAATTAATTGTTACAAAAGTTTATATTTTCTTAACCTGTTTACACCAAGCGCTATGATTATGAATACTTTCAAAAGCTTCAATTTCAATTTCGTAATAATCAATAATAGGATTATTTTCAAGTTTTAAAACAACATCGCGCATAACATCTTCAACAAATTTAGGATTTTGATACGCGCACTCTGTTACAAATTTCTCGTCTTCTCTCTTTAAAAGAGAGTAAAGTTCGCATGAAGCACAACTTTCCACCTCTTTTATTAAATCTTCAAGCCAAATATGCTTGTCCTCAGGGTAGGAAATTTTAACACTTACGAGCGCCCTTTGGTTATGTGCACCGTTGTCTGAAATTTCTTTTGAACAAGGGCAAAGTGTAGTTATTGGAACTTTTGCACCTAAATAAAATTTATAATTATCATTTTCATCAAGAGTGCCCTCAAAAAAGCAGTAATAGCACATAAGTGCTTCAAGTGCTGATTTTGGTGCAGGTTTTTTTACAAAATATTTAAAATCAAATTTTAAATATGCACTTTTTGATTCAAGCTTGATTTTCATATCTTCAAGCATTTTTTTAATATCAACACCGATAAGATTTTTCTTGCGATAGTCTTCAAGAATTTCTATAAAACGGCTCATATGAGTGCCTTTGTAGTTTGAGGGCAAATAAACACTCATTTTTGCTTTTGCATAAACCTTTTGAGATGCCTTTTGACCCTTTCTTTCAATATTTAAAAGGGTTTCGACATCTTTTACACCAACTTTTTGCAGCGCGATGTTTCTTTCATCGGTTGTTTTTTGTACGTCTTTAATCATTATCTTGGGGGAAACTCTTTTCTTCAAGGGCTAAAAGCAGCTTAAGGGCAGCTTTTCTTTGCACTTTTGGCTCGGCATTTCTTAAAAGTTCTATTGCTTTAATCATAACAGGGTCATTATCGTACCAGCGGTTGCCTTTACCCTGATATTTTGTAACAATTTCATAAATTCTTTCTATAACATCTTTTGCAACATCTTCTTGTAATTTTAAAATAAAATCTTTAGCGGCTTCTTTTTCATTGTCCGATGATAATCTTAAAAGCTCAAGTGCTTCTTTTAAAATAGGATCTTTGTCATACCAACGTTTTTTTTCAAAAGATTCTTCCATAACTCACCTGTTTAAAAATACAAAAAAAGTATATCATACGCACGATAGACAAACAAGTTCTAAGATAGTAAGATATAAGTGCTGTAGTGTTATTATCGGAGGATGAGTGCAAAACCAAACAGGTAACAACCCGCTTGAAAACAATCCGGACTTAAGTCAGGAAAGTCTTGCTGCGCTTGAAGAAGAATCTGCTCTCATCGAAGAAATTTCCGAGGAGTTTAAAAAGGGTTACAAACTTTACAACTTCCGCAGACCCGATAAGTTTTCAAAAGAACACCTTCGTGCCCTGCAAGATATTCACCGCGATTTTGTAAGACAATTAGCACTTACGCTTACAGCATATCTTCGTATGGACGTTGAAATGGATATAATTTCTGTTGACCAACTGACATATGATGAATACGTTTGCTCTATGCCATCGCACTTTCAAAACGGTATTTTTAAATTAAATCCTCTCTCAGGGGAAATTTCTCTTGGATTAAGCAGCGAAGTTTTAACCGTTATTTTAGACAGAATGTTGGGTGGTGACGGTTCAAACCATGATTTTAACCGCGATTTAACACAAATCGAGGAAGCGCTTACAAAAAAAATTATCGAAAAAATTATAAAAACCCTTGAAAACTCTTGGTGTTCTGTATTACCCGTAAAAGCAGAATTTACAAGCCTTGATAACGGATACCACGTCGTACCGATTACTACATCAGGTGAAATTGTTGCGCTTATTTCTTTTGAAATAAGAATTGGTGCTAAAAACTTTGGTTTAATTAACCTTTGTTTCCCTTATCCGGTATTAGAAACAGTGTTGCAAAAACTTACTCCTCAATATATTTTCCAACATACAAACGTTGTTTCAAACGAAATCGGAAGAAATGAGATTTTAACTAAGATAAATCCCGCACTGTTAGATTTAAGCGTTATTTTGGGTACAACAAACATTTTAATAAATGATGTTTTAGAGCTAAAAGAGGGTGATGTTATTAAGCTTGATCAAAAAATTGATGAAAAGCTTTCTGTTTTAATAAACAACAAGAAAAAATTTATTGCAATGCCGGGCAGAAAAGAAGGCAAAATATGTGTTAAAATTGCACAAAGGTATATGCCAAAGGAATAAAAATGTCTGAAAAAGAACCAAAAAACCTTGATTTAAGTAAATTTGAAAATGTTGAACGTCCTGTTGAAACAGAACATGAAAAATCATCAGGCACCTTGGGGCTTTTGATGGATGTTGAACTTGAATTGAGCGCAATTTTAGGTTCAACAGACATGCCTTTAAAAAAAATTCTAGAGCTTACAAAAGGTTCAATTATTGAACTTGAAAATAAAACCGCAGAACCCATTGATTTGCTTGTAAATGGCAAACATATAGGCAAGGGCGAGGTTGTTATTATCGAGGATAATTTTGGTTTAAGAATTACCGATACTATAGATGAAGGATTAAAAATTCATGAGTGAAGACGGCATTTTAATCAGTAAAGATACAATAGATTTAATTTATAAAATTTCACAAACAGAAAAACCTGAAAATTTAAGTGATGAAACCATAAGGCTTGCTTTGTGCGTTATTGAGAAAAAACTTTCTGATGCCGAATCTTTGGATATTGTACCGCCTGAACCTGCTCAAGAAAGTGAATACAGCGAAGAACAATGGCAAAAAGATATGGCTCTTGCTGGTTTTGGCGATAAAAGAAAAATCCTTGTTGTTGACGACATTGGAGTTGTTACCTATCAATTAAAAGTTTTGTTCCAAAAAATGGGGTTTGAAGTAGATACCGCAAAAGACATTTTTAGCGCTGCAAAGCTTATAAGAAAAGATGTTTATGATTTTATAGTTATGGATTTATTTGTTTCAACAGAGCGTGAAGGGTTTTTGCTGCTTGACGAAACAAAAAAAATCGTTGTACAAAAAGGCTTAAAAACAAAAATTATAGTAATAACCGCATCTTCTAAAGGTGAGCACAAGGTAAAATGCCTAAATCGCGGTGCAAATATGTTTTTACAAAAAGATACAGGCTGGCAAGATGAGCTTATTAAATATGTAAGTACTAATTAATAAGCATGCAATCGCCGTAGCTAAAAAATCTGTATTTCTCTGATACTGCTTCTTTATATGCCTTAAACACAAAATCTTTTCCTGCAAACGCACTGACAAGCATAATTAGTGTTGATTTTGGCAGATGAAAATTTGTAATCAGTTTATCTATAGATTTTATTTTATAAGGCGGATAAATAAAAATATCCGTTTCATCTTGTGTCGGAATAATTTTACCGTGTTTTAAATA
>CALUYC010000001.1 GCA_944324895.1 Candidatus Gastranaerophilales bacterium | reverse complement strand
CACGAAACAGTGTTTTATGCAATACCAAAAGAACTTTTGGGCGGAGGCAAAAATGCCTAGTTCATACTTGGATTTTTACAAACAAATAAACTCACAAAAACAAATTAATGCTCTTGCAAAAAAATATAAAAACAAAAAAATTATTTTTTACGGAGCAGGAATAATGAGTAAGATTTTGTTTGAAAACTTTGATTTATCAAAACTCAATATAATTAAAATTTGTGATGCAAAATATGAAAAAAATTCAAGCGAATTGTTTTTTTCCTACCCTGTTATTTCGCCCGATGAGCTAAAAAATGAAGATTATGACATTATTTTTGTAAATCTAAAAAATTACGAAAGAATTATAAATAATATACAATATCGGATTATTATAAACACAAAAAATGAAGACAAAGAGGTTGTCCCTCTTTTAAGACCAACTTTGGGTTTTATAATCAGGCAAATACTGTTTTAGAGGATGTTTATGAAAAAAGACTATAAAAAACTCTACAAAGATCTTGTAAAAGAATATGACAAATTGTATAAATCTTTGGATGCAAAAACACTAAAGCCTGCAAATGGAAAATTAAGAGAATACCAGCTTAAAACATTGGAATTTTGCAAAAAAATAATAGAGCAAATTGATAAGTTAAATCTTAAATACTTTCCCATTGGCGGAACGCTTATCGGGGCAATAAGGCATAGTGGTTTTGTACCTTGGGATGACGATTTTGATATTGGCATGATGAGAGAAGATTATGAAAGTTTCTTGGAGTTTTGCGCTAATAATTACATTGAAATAGCTCCAAAATATCTTTATTTTTCATCCAATAACCGCTTTAAAATTTGGAATAAATTTCTTAAAAAATACCCAAAGCAGTTTATATTCTCAAGAACACCGCACCATACGCAGATTATCTTTGGGACAAACATTTTTGACTGTGTAAATATCGATATTTTTCCTCACGACAGATATAGTGAAAACTATAGCGGGCAACAGTATAAAAATTATATAGACTATATAAACAAGAAGAAATATATGCTTGATAATTATCAAAAAATCATAGACTTTTTTGATAACGAAAGAAGAACAAACCAATATTTCGATAAAAACGGCAAAAAAATATATTACGGCTTAGACAACATTGATAATTATCTTTTACAATTTAAGGGATTTTTCAGCGAAGATATGATTTTTCCTCTTAAAAAAGTTAAATTTGAAGATATTGAAATTACAATTCAAAATAACGCCCTTGAATATGCGGAAAAACAATATGCAAACTGTCTAAAAATGCCTTATGATATATTGATTTCACCGCACTTAGACAATAAATTTCTAAACGAAAGCTTATGCAAAAACAAAATTTTTGACTTAAAACTGCAAGAAATTCTTTTAAAATTTGCATATAGGAAAAACACTCAAAGTGACCTGTGTAAAGACATAGCAATAAACGAGATAAGGGCTTTCTTTAAGAAAAAACTTTCGCAAGAGAAGAAATATCAAAAACTTTATGAATCTTTATATGAAAAATTCAAGTTCCTAGAGTCTATTAAGCCCTAAATACAGCAAGGTTACTTTTATGGTTTTACTGATTTTTGTGTAAAGTTGATAAACCCAAAACGGCATAATGCAAACCTTGTTAAACATTGATAAATTAAAATCAATCTGCGAAATTTCTTTTCTATAGTTTTTATTTATATAGCAAAAAAGTTTACGCATATTTTTATACCATTTTTTCCTGTCCTCGGCATTGATTTTATCAAAGTAATTAAATGCAACTTTAATTTTTCTTGCAGCAAAATAAGGTTTAAAAATTTCCCAGTTATCATAATTTTTTAATACATTTTCACATCTAAGAAAATTTTCAAATATAATATCAGCATGTTTTTGAGCATTTGCAGTAGACGAATTTTCATGTACACGATAGTTATATATGTATTCATTCAGAATACTTATTCTTTTTGATTGAGAAAGAACTATAAAATGCGGAAGGTGATCCTCCCAAAAAGTTCCTTTTTCATAGCGATAATTAAGTTTATCAAGAATTGACTTCTTATAAATTTTGAAAGGGTACGCAGGAATATAAAAAATGGAACTTGCAACCTCTTTTGGCTCGAAAACTTTATTTTCAAAACCATGTAAATATTTAACTGCATATGGGTACTGAGACTTAACACCTGTTTTGTTTTCAACCCTGTAAACACAAAATAACAAAACATCGCAGTCATCTTTTTCAATTTTGTTATAAAGTTTTTCAAGAGCATCAGGCTCAAGCCAATCGTCACTGTCTACAAACATGACGTATTTGCCCCTTGCGATTTCAAGTCCCTTATTTCTTGCTATTCCTTGCCCCTCGTTATTTTTTGAAATAATAACAATGCGAGCATCTTTTTGCTTATAAGAGTTTAAAATTTCAAGCGAATTATCACTTGAGCCGTCATCTATGCAAATTACTTCAAAATCTTTAAAAGACTGGGAAAAAACACTATCCAAACACTCTTTAAGAAATTTTTGCATATTATAGACTGGTATAATAATTGATATTAAGGGCATAAATAGATATTTGCATATAAAACTTTATTTGTAAATATTTTTTTGATAAAATAGCTCCAACCCTCGCTAGCAAGGAGTTATAAATGGATAGCTTTTTAAAAGAAATTAAAAACAACAGTAATGTTGCAATTTTTTCAACGTCAATAATTGCAAAATACCTTTTCGAAAATATTTCAAAAAAACGACCCGACATAAACGTAATATGTTTCATAGACTCAACAAAAACAGGATTGTTCGAGGGTGTTAAAATTGTAAATCCGCAAGATGCTGCACAAAACAAGCAAATTGATATATTTATCATAGCCTCTGCATCAAATGCCAAATTGCTTGAAAACATATTATTATCATATGGCAGTGTTTCTACACTAACTTTAAGCGAAAACGCCATAAAAGAGATAAATGACCAAATTGTTAAGGATGCAGGCAATACCTTTAAAAAAGATTTAGGCAAGGAAAGATATCCTCTTGGGCATTACTATTCTGCGGTTCCATCAACACAAGACATAAATGAAGCATTAAGTCTAAAAGAATTTGACGAAAAACAACTTAAATTTGAAGGCATAGAGTTAAATTTAGATTATCAACTTGAAAATTTAAAATATTTTGAGGATGTGTACGACAAAATAAAAATTCCGCAAGACAAAACCGAAGAAAAGTTATATTACCTTAATAACATTTGGTTTCACCCGTATGATGCATATTGTCTTTTTGGAATAATATTAAAAAATAAACCAAAAAAAATTATCGAAATAGGTTCAGGATACTCTAGCGGACTTATGCTTGATATAAATAATGATTTTTTTGAAAATAAAATAAATCTTACTTGTATTGAGCCAAACCCTAAAAGACTAAAAGAAGTTTTAGGTAAACGCATAGAACAAATTAAAATACAAGAGAAAAGACTACAAGATACAGATTTGTCAATTTTTAGCGAATTAGAAGAAAATGATGTACTTTTTGTGGATTCAAGTCATGTTGCAAAAATAAGCAGCGATGTTTTAAAAATATTTTTTGAAATACTGCCCAAACTCAACAAAGGCGTGATTGTACATTTTCATGATATATTTAATAACTTTTCTTATCCGAAAGAGTGGTTGGTACAAAGAAGGTGTTGGAATGAAGCTTTTATGCTAAGAGCATTTTTGATGTACAACCAAAATTTTAAAATAGAATTTTATAGCGATTTTATAAAAGCATACCTTAGAGAGAATAACATTGAAACAAAATTGCCAATAAATCAAGGTAGCGGCAGTATCTACATCAGGAAATTATAAAAGTGTACCCAAAAGGTCATTAATGATGTTTTGTGCGGCGTAATTATTTTCATACCCTAATTCGCTCATAACCTCTATGCGTTCTTGTTTTTTATCGTCATAGTTTTCTACAACAACTTTGTCCAAAGCTTTTTTTAATTCATCAATATTTTCTGCAGAATAATAAGTTTTTACAATTTTTTCAACAGAAGGATTAAAAGGCATTGCTTTTAAAGACTTTAAATGAATAAGCGGTTTTTTTGTTAAAAGATACTCTGTTTCAAAAGAACCACAATCGGTTATCATTGCCTTAGATTGCATAAAAACATCAAGATAATTACCATCTTCGCAAACAATACCAAGATTTTTCCAATCTTGCCAATATTGTTCTATTTCTTTTGCGCTTAAATGGTTATTATTTTTTAAATAAGCCTTAAGGCAAGGGTGTGGTTTAAAAACCCAATTAAGCTCAGTATGTTCTTTTGCATAATCAAGAATAAATTGTCCGTTCCACAAAAACGTTCCCCAAAAAAGTACGTTTTTGTTGTCTACGGACCAATGTGGTGCGTATATTACATAGTTTTTGTTTTCAAAAGTTTTATCCTTGTTTAAATAGAAAAAGTCCAACATTGGATGCCCTACAGATTTTATATTTACACCTTTATTTGGCGCATTTTCAGAATAAAAGTCTTTTACTAAATCATTTAACACATAATGATTTTGCACATATTGATGAAACCTTAAATAATATTCCGTTTGCGAAATTGATGTTGCAATAAAGTAAGGTACATAACAGGTAAGCGCAAATTTAGAACATACAACCGGCCCTTGTTGTGTTTCTATATACCAAGGGTGCTGATAAAAAATAATATCTGCTTTAACCGACATATTTTGAAAAGGAATATATTTGTCATTATCCTTATCATAGGCCAATAAAACCCGCATATTTTTTGATTTAAAAAAATCAATAACTTTATTTAAATCTTCAAATGTTTGAAAGTTAAAATTTTCTCTTGATGCACAATTTTTGGTAACAAAAACATAAGGTGTAAAATTTTCACTTTTATCCATTAAATCATACAAACTTTGGCACTTCCACTTTGTATGATCATAAACATAAAAAACAACGTTGAGTTTTCTTTTTTTAATATCTTTTCTAAGTTTTTTTAGAACTCTTTTTTTGTTGCAGGATATATATTTTAAGTTCTGGTTTATCTTCTTTTCATAACCCCATTTTCTTATGGCATATCTGTATTTTAACGGAGTGAAAAGCGCCAAGGTTCTTGCAATTTCGTAAAAAGGCAAATACATAGAGATTACTTACTCCAAATTTCTTTTATTAAGTCCCAGTAAGGTACTTTTACAAGCGGATAAACTTTTGTTTTTGTACCAAAAAATATTTTATCTGCAAAATTTTCCATTATGCCAAGATACTTTAATGTTGCGATAAGCACTATGTCAGGATTATAGTCTGCCATTTTCTCCTTAGGAATTATTTTATAGCCTAAGAATTCTTTCCCTTCATCACTTTGATTGTATTTAATATCCGAAATACCAATGATATTAAACTTTGACAGGTCGTATTTATCATTTACGGTCTGAAATAGGGCACCTGCACCGTATATAATTACTGTTTTATTTTTAGTTATTTTATTCAGCTTATTTAAATACTTATCAAACTTAACCTTCTTCAGGTGTTCTAATAATTCCATAACCATCAGCCATTATTTATAACTTGGTATATTTTAGCAAATATGGCCAGTTATTTCAAATTGTACTTAAAAAATGCCTCGATTTTATCAAACGGTATTTTATCAAGGTTGTCGTACAAATCCACATGGTTTGCATCTTTAACAATTAAAAGTTCTTTGTTATCACCTTTTAATTTTTTAAAAGCGTCTTCACTAAAATATCTGCTGTGGGCATTTTCGCCGTGTATCATTAAAATCGGCGTTCTTATTTCATTAGCATAAGCTAAAATCGGCAGATTTATAAGCGAAAGAGTTGAGGTTGTATTCCACTTGCCGTTTGAGTTTATGGAAT